>JAIXOJ010000073.1 GCA_027486835.1 Chitinophagaceae bacterium | reverse complement strand
CTTAATACCACACAAATTGCTACACTGGATGATGCGTATGTAGCCATCGGAAGTTTTGCTTCTAAAACTAGTAACCCACCAAGTATCCAATACAAGCTCAATGTAGATGGAAAAATCAGAGCCGATAAACTCACCGTAAACACCACTGGAGCCGATTTTGTATTCGACAGCAGCTACCACCTACCACCCCTCCATCAAGTGGAAAAATATGTGCAAAAAGAACACCACCTCCCCGGCATCGCCTCCGCCAAAGACATGCAAACCAATGGCTTGGATGTAGGTGACAACCAAACCAAACTACTACAGAAAGTGGAGGAGTTGACGTTGTATGTGATACAACAGCAAAAGGAGATAGAAACCCTGAAAAAATTGGTAAAGAAGAAACCAGTTAAAAAATAAAACAGAGATTAATATAAATTGGTAAATCAAAAAGTCATGCGAAATCAATTTTTGAAATTATTAAGTTTCATATTGTTAATTTTATTTTCATTTGTTTCAAGGGGACAGATGCTTAATTCGTTAGGTATGCCATCCACCAATAACAGTTTTTTTGGTCAATTAGGGGGAGCAACGGGAGTAAATGTTGATTTATATACAGGTGCTGCACAAATCAATGTGCCATTACTTTCATTGGCAGCAAAGGATTTTGCTGTACCTGTAAGTTTGTCTTATATCGGTGGTAAAGGTATTCGGTTACAAGATTATGCTTCTTTTGTAGGCTTAGGATGGCAGTTAAAAGCTGGTGGCAGCCTCACTAGAGTAGTAAAGTGTTTGCCGGATGAAAGTCCAGAAGGTTATTTAGGCCCCAAAAAATGGGGTCCTAAATTAAGAAGTGCAGTAACAAACAATACAACAATACCATCAGAAATAGAAGGAAGCAGTACACAGATTCCTACTGCAGATGGTGAACCCGACGTTTTCTTTGTACAAACACCTACTTTTTCCTGTCAATTTGTCTACGGAGCTTACGATTATGTGGCAATAACTTATCCAGCTAACATAGGTATACAAGTGATAAGTAATAATTTTCATGGTGTAACGGGTGACGCATATTTAAAGGCTTCCTTCGAAATAATTGATCCGAATGGCAATCATTATTTTTTTGGAAGTAGTTCAAATTCAAGAGAAAAAACAGAGGCAAACCTACTTGGACAAGACTTTACATATACAAGTACTTGGTATCTTGATAAAATTGTTACTTTCAATGCGAAAGAGACCATTGATTTTTCGTACGTCGAAGGTCAATCTTACGAGTTGGTTCATTACACTAGTACTGCTTTGCATGATGATAACTGTGGAAGAAAAAATATGAGTAATGAAATAAAAAATAAAATTATAGATCCAAAATACGTTAAAACAATAAAAACAAGTTTAAGTCAATTAGATTTTAGTTATGCTTACGACAGAAGAGATTTGGCAAACGATGCTAGGCTAACGGCAATTTCGCAAAAGGCATTTAATCATAAAACCTCCTCTTTTGATACTGAATTACAAACTTACTATTTTCTACATTCTTATTTTGGCGAACCTTCGATGGCTTGGGATGAACTTCGGTTAAAACTTGATCAAATAATTTTACAAACCCCAATGCAAAATTTAGTTCATAAAAAGTTTATCTATAATCAATCAGTTAATTTACCAAGCCGAAAAAGTAAAGCATTCGATTATTGGGGATATTATAATTCAATAGTGGCATCTGATGATCCGATGGTGGAAGGCTCTAATCTAAGGGAAGCTAATGAAACTTACTCTAAAGCAAACATTCTAACAGAAATTGAGGAGGGTACAGGTTTAAAGTGGAAATTGACCTATGCTGCAAATGAAGGATATCTACCTAATTATTCCAGTCATATAAATATAGTAAAAGGTGGTGGATTAAGGGTAAATAAATTATCACAGGTTCTTGCTACTGGGGAAACGATAGAAACAAATTATAATTACGAAGCGAACGGATTCAGTTCTGGTCAGGTATATTCCGATAAGTATAATTCAATGTCTTATCATCTTATTAACCACCCTAATAAAGTACAAGTTTTCTCTGAAAATCCCAATAGTATCTATGATATTAACGGATCGTTTATTGCCTATTCGCATGTAAAAGTAAATTATAAAAATGGAGGTTATGCTATATATAAATTTACATCCTTTAGTGATTTTCCAGACGAATTTGAAAATAACTCCATGTTAACGCAATCCAAAAGAAATAATGGGTATAAGCGTGGTTTACCGCTTGAAGTAGCAATTTATACAGATGATGGAAAAATTGTATCAAAAGACGCCTATACTTACGACCTACCATCTGCCATTCCTCAACAAGTTTCTGTAGGTAGAATGAATTATTGCTCAGTTTACAAAACAGATTGTTTTTCTTCTCCTGCAGATGGAATTCTTCCTCGTCCAATTATAAACTATTTTAAAGGTGTATATTGGTATTATTATGAAGATGTTCGCCCCCCAATTGTTACCCATAGAGACTTTGACCAAAACGACCAAACAAAGTTCATTGAAACGGTTACAAAATATACATATTATGGTAATCATACCTCAAAAATTGAGACTAAGGATTCAAAAGGACAAAATGTAATTAAGCAAATGTATTACCCTGATGCAATCAATGGCTCCAATACCATTCCAATGGTTGCTAAAAATTCGACAGAGGAAACAGTTGTAGGAAACCTTTGGTGGCCAACCAATAAAATACACAACCTTAATGCTTTGATTCATCAATCTACAGAAATTAATGGAATCAAGATGGAGCAACACAATCGTTATAGTTCACAGCATGTAAGCGGAAAAACATTGTTGGTTAGTTCGGAGTCATATAAAAATAACACATTGCTAAGTAAGCAATATTTTACTTATAATGCTAATCTAAACTTAATTGGTAATTCGGATATGGTTAATCGAAAAGGAGCAATATTATATGGTTATAACAATACGTATCCTATAGCAAAAGCTACAAATGCAAATGCAAATGAAATATACTATGAATCTTTTGAGAACAATCAAGCAACAGCTATTGCGCATACGGGTAACTCGGCTTTTGTTACTTCCATGGGTACTTATACAACATCTTTTTTACCTCCAAATAGTCGTTCTTATACGATTCAATGGTGGACTTTAAACACACTTACAAATACATGGGATTTCAATGAATCTGTTTATGTTCAGGGTATGCAGTTAAACGGCACTATTGATGATGTACGAATTTTCCCAAAAGATGCTACCATTAGCACCTGCACATATGATATTTTAGTGGGCAAGTCTAGCGAAATTGATCCAAGTGGCAGAACAATATGTTATAAATATGATGATTTGGGTATGCAAACATTAGTTTTGGATGGAAATGGATTAATCCTTAAAAAAAATGATTATACATTGCCTACAATCAGTAAATATGGTCCAATTATTTTTGCAAAAATATACATTGAAAATAAACATACGTACTATGATCCTGCTGGAATATTTTTTACTGATTACGGAGATGTTGTTATTAGGTTTTATAAAGATGTTAATTGTTTATACCCTTATAATATTGCTAATGTAGATGTTTTTCTAAATCATACAGAGTCCTATGACGATTGTGCGCTTATTAACGAACAACTTGGATATAATAGTGTCGAAAATATAACAGGGGCATCGGGTAACATATTAACTGTCGGTAATAATATAGAATTAAGAAAGAATGGCTTTTTTTATGATAATGAAGGTAATCCCTCATTTTGTATCCAATCAAACACATACGTTTTGCACCCTTCCTCAAACTATGTAATAGTTAAATAATTTTATTCGGTATAGTTGAATTTATTGTAACATGTATTTTATGCAAAGAAGAAATAAGACCCCCTTAATCATGTTAATTGTTCTCTTTCTGGGGAATAATGCTTTCGCTCAAAATGACCTACACATTTCTACTACGTGGATACCTCAAAAGCCATACACTCTTGCACAAGAACAGTTAGTTTCTTTGGCTACTAATACCAATTGGGAGGTAAACAGATCCATTCAGTATGCCGATGCTTTTGGTCGCCCGTTGCAAAAGATTGCAGTTCAAGCAAGTCCAAATGGAAATGATTTGGTGGAGTTTCACAAATACAACGGTGCTGTTGGTGGAAGGGAGGAAAATATTTACATGCCATTTGTAGCAACTAGCAATGACGGTAGATTTAATGCCGATCCGGTTAACAATCAATTTGGGTTTTATCAAAGTCTCTATTCCTCGGAAAATATATTTTACAGTCGGTCAGTATTTGAGAATTCACCCCTTAACCGCACCAAAATCACTTACGCACCTGGTAGTGCTTGGGGTGGGTCCTCAAGAGGTAGCAGTATGCAATATTTGGTTAATACTGCAAAAGATAATGTGCGTATATGGGATATTGATAATAACACATCGGGGTCTTTGCCAACAAATAACAATAATTATTATGCAGCAGGATTGCTTTATAAAACCATTTCTACAGATGTGCAGGGTCTCCAGATGATTGAATACAAAGATTTAAGTGGGCATGTCGTGTTAAAAAAAACACAGCTTTCTGTAGTAGGTGACGATGGCACCGGAAGTGATCATTCGGGTTGGCTCTGTACTTACTATGTTTTTGATGACTTCGGTCACCTGCGTTTTATCATTCCCCCCAAAGTGGTAGAATCAATTGATGGAAATTGGGTACTTTCAAATGCGATGGCAGATGAACTGTGTATTCGATACGAATATGATATGTATGACAGAGTAATCATTACCAAAAATCCTGGTGTGGCAGTTCAACAAGCAGTCTATGATAAAAGAGGAAGACTGGTTTTTACTCAAGATGGAAATTTGCGAACAGGAGGAAATAGTTATCCAACATTAGGTAATTTTCTTTGGAATTACACTTTATATGATATTTTAGATAGACCTGTCCAAACTGGGTTGTTTCTTAATTATTCATCGTTTGGTTCGTTGCAGAATTATGTAGATAACAATACTGGCAATGCTACCCTAAGCACCATTACTACTGATGGTTTTTCACCCTCAGCTTATCCCGCTGATATTGCTTTTTCTTACAGGGATCCATCCAAGCCATTGCTTTATCATGCGTCTAGCAGTATTAGTTTTGAGCCAGGTTTCGATAGTGAATTGGCTTCAGGAAATATATTTATTGCGGAGATTGTTCCTGCCCCCGCTTCAACTAAATCCACTAATTCAGTTGAAGTAAGCGATTATCCCATTCCTCCAACAAATGGAGGATCTTGGACAGATATTTATCCAAAAATTTTACCATTAACACAGAAGTTTTATGATAATTATACTCAAACAACAAAAGCTTTTGATAATAGCTTTAATAATAAATTAGACAAGGGAAATAATACAAATCTTTACGCCGATCCATTGCCAACAAGAAGTACCTCTTTATTGAAAGGAATGGCTACTGTTACTAAAACTAGGGTATTGACAGACGACTTACCTAATTTCAACGATAAAGGCTGGAATCCAAATGAAGGTCTATGGTTAGAAACCACTTGTTTTTATGATGATAAAGGTCGTAACATACAGGTTCAAGGCGATAATGAACAAGGCGGAACTGATATAATTACTAACTTGAACAGTTTCACTGGAAAAACTCTTTCTAGTTTTCAATTGCACCACAACCCAAAAGCTAATACTAGTATTGCAATTAGGACTGACTGGGACTATGATGCTGGCGGTAGAACAAAAGCATTATATAAAACTACTGATGGTTTCATTAACGGTAAACCAATTACAAACTCAGGTCAAAAGCGGATTTGCAAAATTGACTATAATGAAATAGGGCAAGTAGTTTCACAAACGTTGGCTCCTGACTATAATGGAGGAAGTGGTTTAGAAAAACTTGACTATACCTATAATTTAAGAGGTTGGCTTACTGGAATCAACAAAGATTTTGTGATGGCAGGTAGTACAGGAAAAGCTTTCGGAATGGAGCTAGCTTATGATAATCAATCTTCTATAAATAATTCCACCACTTATGCCAATCCAATATACAATGGTAATATTGCGGGAGTAACATGGCGGACTTGCGGAGATCCAACTCCGAGAAAGTATGATTACGCCTATGATAATGCCAATAGGTTTACACAAGCAGCATATACACAAAATACTGCTGGTAATAGTTGGGATAATTCTACCATAAATTATAGTGTGGGCGGTGGAACTTCAGGTTCATTAGGGAACATTGCCTATGATGCGAATGGCAATTTGTTGAGCATGAAACAGTATGGATTTGTGGCTGGGGGCAACCCAACCACTCCTATTGATAACCTAACATACAACTTGAAAAATAGCAATACTAGTAACAAGCTCTTAAACGTAATTGATGCCAGCAACAATCCTCAAACCAATTTAGGTGATTTTCATTATTCGAATACAGCAAAAACATCGTCGGATGTTGATTACACATACGATGATAATGGTAATGTAGTTGTTGATAAAAACAGAAATGCTCGAATACATTACAATCTCTTGAATCGACCAAAATCGATTATTTTGGCAAAAGGTAAAATTGCTTATTTATACGATGCCGCTGGTATAAAGTTGAAAAAAACAACCACTGAAGCCAATACAAATGTAGTTTTAAATGGGATTAATTATACTACAAGCATCACCACGGAAACGAATTACATTGGAGAATTTGTTTACCAATCAAAAACCTATAGTAATAAAGACCTAGCAGATTTAAATACCCAAAATGATTTATTACACTGGGGAAATGAAAAAGGTATAGTTACCCCATTTTACAACTCTAGTAATACTAATGTTGATTTAGTTTATGATTATTTCATCAAGGACAACCTAGGTAATGTACGAATGAGGTTAACTGAGAAGCAAGATGTTAATGATTATCCAGTGGCATCTTTGGAAACCGCTACCCTTAAAGTGGAGAAATTATATTACCAAATTCCAGATGATGCCGCAACCCTACTCAACAAAAACACAGTATCGGATTATCCATATGACCCATATACTAAACCAAATGATTATGTGCACAAATTGGTAGGCAGTGGCACTAAAATTGGTACGAACATAGTACTGAAAGTAATGGCTGGGGATGAAATAAATATACGCGCAACCAGTTGGTACAATAAAGAAGGAAAAAATCCAAATACGGGATCCAACCCTATAACAGAATTGATTGATGCCTTTTCTAAGGGTGCAGTTAAGGCCGCAGGAGGGGCAATACATGGTATGGGGGCAACGCAATTAGTAAATAGTGGAACCCTATCACCCGGCATAAATAGTTTCTTAACCTATCAATCTAACCAATACAACAGTGATAAGCCAAAAGCATTTATCAATTGGATTTTATTAGATGAACAGTTGAACTTTGTACATTCAAGTAGTAATATTGACCCAATTGGTGACGATTTTGATTCAAAGGTGAAAACGCACAATATTAACAATATTCCCATGTACAAAAATGGGTATCTTTTTATTTTTGAAAGCAATGAAACACCTAATATACCAGTTTATTTCGATAATTTTCAAGTAACCCATATTAAAGGCAACCTCCTTGAAGAAAAACATTACTATCCATTTGGCCTAACTATGCAAGGTTTAAGTAGCCATGCAGAAGGAAAGCTATCCACAGCCTATGGCTTCCAAGGTAAAGAAATGCAAAACGGAGAGTTTAATGATGGTAGCGGCCTTGAGGAGTACGACTTTGAAGCTAGGTATTACGACCAACAATTGGGTAGGTGGCACAATATGGATCCAGCAGGGCAATTTGCAAGTGGGTATATTGGGATGGGGAATAATTGGATTAATGGTACAGATCCAGATGGGCGGTTTGTATTTATACCAATTTTGATAGGTGCCGCTGTGGGTGCCTTATCTTCTGCTTCCTTATATACTATTGCTTCCGGTAGTTCATGGAATTGGAGTAGTTTTGGGCAGGCTGTTGCATTTGGTGCAGTTGGCGGGGCAATAAGTGGTGGTTTTAGTTCTTTAGGTACATCACTAGGAGCTTTTGGGCAAAGTGTTGCTTACAATATGTTGTCTTCTACAGCGAGTTCAATTGGCACCAACTTGGCTTTTGGGAATAATGTTTCATTTGGTACAGTTGTGGGTGCAACTGTAGGAGCTGTTTTAGGTGGTGCAGTAGGAAATTTTTCGGGGGTTGAAGGCGGAGCAGTAAAAAACATAATCGCTGAAATGAGTTTTAGTGCTGCTAAAGGTGCATTTACGGGAGGAGTTGGTGGTGCAGTTGGAGCTTCTTTTGATGGTCAGGACATAGGTTCTGGTTTTATCAACGGCGCAAGAAATGGCGCAATTGGTGGAATTGCTACAGCAAGTCTTAATATTGCAGCATTTGGTCCGGCATACGTTCCAGAAAGAAATTATGGCAATTTTGGACACTTTGGACCCGTTTATCGAAGTGGAACATTTTTAACAAGAGCAATTTTCGGTGAAGGTTCCGGAATTACTTTAGGTCGTAACCTAATAACCCATCTAGCAAAACCTGGTGGTTTTATAGATCAAAACGGAATAGATATTAACGAATTCAATCAATATCTGCAAGCCCATGAAACAAGCCATTATGTCGATCAACTAAACATGGGATTTGGAAAAATGTACTCTAGGGTACTTGGTGAATATATGCACTATGGTCAATTAGCGACATATACCACACCAGGCACATTAGAGTATGGAGCTAATATGTGGTCATTAGGCCAACTTGGATATTACTATGATAACTATTTAAGAAAAATAATAAAATAATTATGAAAGTTTTATTAGTGTGTCTTATTTGCATAGGTATTAATCAATCATGTTGTAGCTATTTACCTTTTATTGACTACAATATGATGAATGATTATGCTAAAGAAAAATATTTTATTGAAAAAGATAACTTTCTTATTAGTAATGATAAAATTATTATAAAAGTTAAAGCTGATGTCTTTTTGCCCAATAGGAGAAGAAGTGTTAAGCAAAAGAAAATCTTTGTAAAATTATATTTGGATATACCTTTTAATTATTATAAAGATACTTTGCGTATGAATCTAAATGAAGAAAAGCAGCTTGAAATTGATGACAGTAAACAAATAATAACTGGATTTTGTAAAGGAATTACTAGTGATAATGATAATAGCGAATTACTCATTTTCGGTAATACTTATTTTGTAAAAAATAATCATAATTTTAAATCGGATGTTTTACTTTTTGAGTTTTTATATCCATACAAAGATTTTAATAAAGAAAATCATAGACTTAGGATAAATTTTAAAAATTTGTTTAGTAAATATACAGTTCCTCTTAAGTTAAATGAAGTGACAGGGATTTTTAAAATGAAAAATGAGTAATCCTAGCTGTAGCAAGTCAAATCAGGGTGATGCAAGGGCACGATACCGCACGTCAAATCAAGTCGCTGACCAGCTAGCGCGAGCTTGTAGCTCGTGTTCTTCGCTTAGTTCTTCGCTGTATGTTCAAGTTCTTCGCCAATCTACATCAATCATTTTTTGAGTGTTTGTGTTGAGTGTGTATTTTTTACTTATTTTGGTTTCAAAATTCATGAATGAGTAGAAAGTACAAGTTTCATAATAAAGGAGGCCTCTATT
>JAIXOJ010000193.1 GCA_027486835.1 Chitinophagaceae bacterium | reverse complement strand
TCTTAGTTCCTCCAAATAAATGGTTAGTTTAACCTGAGATCAGAAAAATAAACCGACATTTACTGCTTTAGTATCCTACTAAAATGGTTTTTTGTTTCGAATTTTGCCCATTATCCACCTGAATTAGACGGCAAAAACAGTCGTTTTACCCTAAACAAAACGTTTTTGAGCGAAAACAAGATGTTTTTGTGTGCAAACAAGACGTTTTTGTGTGCAAACAAGACGTTTTTGTGTGCAAACAAGACGTTTTTGTGTGCAAACAAGACGTTTTTGCGTGAAAACAAAACGTTTTTGCGTGAAAACAAAACGTTTTTGCGTGCAAACAAAACGTTTTTGCGTGAGAACCTTTTAGTTTAACAAAATTTACCTTTAGGATTGCCGAAATACACAATTGTTCATTGCTTTTTACCCTTGGTGCTTAATAGTTTTTTGTTTTATTAGTGACTTTCTTCCCCCAATCCCTTTCCGATGGGGAAGAGGCAACACTAAAGCTATTATTCACCCTAGTTTAATAGCTTCCATTTCCATTTCCTCACTAAAATGATGATCAGGAATACTCACGAAATAAGCCAATCCTAATAGGCTAATGAAAGATGAGGTATAGAATAGGTATAAATAAGGCACGTCTATCAGATTATAAAACACCACCAAGGCCAATTTTAAGCTGGCTAAAGGAATATTATGCATCTTATATTGGTACTTGTTTTTTAGTGCCATACAGATTACCACAAACAGCGAAGGCAGTATAAAGGAGCAGTAAACCAGCAACGAATGTTGCAGGGCAATTCTTTCTGGGCCAAAAAACTTGGCAAAGCCCATAGTTTCAAAAAAGAAATCGTAGGAATCTTCCCATACCCGTTTGCTAAAATTGATATACTCTTTGGGTAATGCTGCTATCAATTGTATGGGTTTCCACCCAAAAGGAACGATGCACAACAACAAAACCGTTACGCAACCACCCAGGGTTATTTGGCCAATAGCCTTCCATTTTTTTTCTAGGAGGAGGTATATGGCAAATGCAGGAATCCAGCCTATGAAAGAATACCTACTAAGGGTGCAAAGCGCAATGGAAATTCCGATTAACCAATAGTTGCCGTTTAATAAGGATAAAACCAGCAAAGAGTAGTAGCCTACCACAATACCTTCCTCGGTCAATGGAATGAAATTATATAGGTCGGCTTTAAACAACCACCAAAAAAATAAAGTGGCAATAATAGACAATAAAGCCACTGGGTAGGGTCTTTTAAAAGGTCTAATTAACGTAAGGAATAAGCTAAAAGCTAGAAACAGGCCTCCTACAGTCACCCAACGCATATCTATATGTAGGGCAACGGGTATTGCAAAGGGCATCCACATGGCAGGCAGGTAAATCGGCTGGATACCGCCCCATATTTCTGGTATTTTATCATATACCTGCGCAATATGTCCATTGCAGAATCGAGTAGCCATTATTTTCATAATGGGCAGCATGTCGGCTAAATCGATGGAAAGGGGCGTTGCTCTAAAGAGTTCTATGGAAAAGTAAATAAGGGCTATGGTTTTTAAAAGAATGGCCACCAACCTTCTTTTTATACCTATCGGGGTCATGGTTTTGTGAATGCTAAGGGCGAATGCAGCCTTGGGGAGTAGTATAAATCCCAAGGCAATAATTAACCCCATGATGGGATAAACAACGGTAAGAAACGGTACTAGCTCAGGCCAGTGTAGGCCATAAGTAACACAAAATGATTCTACGCCAAATGCAGCAATTAACCAATAATGCAGTGATTTTCTCCTAAAAAAATTTATTGAAAACGCTTGAAACATGGGCTGATATAAGATTCCATTTCGAAAAAGAGGCTATTCTGGCTTTGAAAACTTGGCAGTGACCAATGTGGGGCATGCTTGTTTGCTAGTTCGGAATTGGGTTATTTAGGTGGGGAGTGGATAAGAAATTGTAACTAGAATAGGAGGGAGGGGTAAGGAGTTTTATCTGGAACTTTTCGGTATATACTTTAAATGAGGTGAGCGTTTAGGGCGGCCAAAGTTTCCTAGTTTTATAACTTACGCGAATCACCACCCCGCCCTTACGGGCACCCCTCGAGAGGGGAATTGCAGACCGAGTATCTAGAAACCGACTTTTTTGCAAAGAAGTTATATAGTAGTAAAAAATTTGCTCGCAATACCAAGAATTCAACATCCCGAAAGTTTTAAACTTTCGGGATGTTGATGCACGATTTTATAGCATTTTGAGTATTGATATGCATCATGGTTAAAACTTTTTGGCGTATTTGATCAATAGTTTATTTTCCAAATTGCTGCTGCTTTATTGGCCATATCGGTTTGTCGGTCAGCTATACTTTTTGCGTTCCAGATGTTGTAATTTGTTTGCTCGCAAGACAATTTAAAATTACTGGTAAGATAAATAGTTTGTTTTTCTTCGAAAGGTTTTCTAGCAACTTCTTTGTTCTTAGCCGCTTCTAAAAGGGTAAGATTCCCAATTCTGTATAGGTAATCTTGAAAGTGAACATGTTGAAATGAGTTTACCCAATCCTCGGTTGGGGCTTCGGGCAAAATGTGTTCAATTGTCAAGTTTTTGCTGTTGAGCGAAAGGGCTGATCCACCATATTGTATTTCAAGTTTTGCCAAGATATACTTAACTAGATAGTTGTATTTATTAGTGTTTATCTGTTTGGTTTTAAAATCATTTTTAAAACTATTATCCTCAATGTAAACACTTTTTAAATGATTGGTAAACAACGCTTTTGCTTGTGTTATTTCACCATTAAAAACTGCAACAGCCGCTTTTCCAAAGACCCTTTCCAGTTCATTGGGATTTTGGCCACCAATAATAATATATCTAAATAATATAGCAACAGTGTCTCGTAACAGTTTTATAAATTCTTGTTCTGTAAACTTCCATTTGGCCACCATCAACAAGGGATAACATTGTGTGACTTCCAGAATGTTTAATTCACCTAAGTAGATGGATTGTTCCCCTGTCCAAATCTCACTATCGGGGTTGTTTAATGCTGCATAAATGACTGCATTAGCATCTAATGAATGAATCATCTCAATAGAAAGTTTATAACTGTCTACTTTGTTCTTGATTGTTTTGAACAAGGAGTTTTTTCTTTCTACAGGGTGGTTTCTCGAATTCCAGAAGTGCTGGATATATGTGGTAATATCCGTTTTGCCTAATAGGTCATTTATTCTGTACCACTTTAATTCTAAACTTTCTACTTCGCCTGCCGACTGTGCATTTACTTTCGAGAATAGATAGTTTTTTAATAAATCGGCAGACGATAATTTTACACCACGAGCATTCAATGTTTCAAATACTTTATAAGCGTCAATATCATCCCTTACAATAATGGAAGTAAAGAATAATTTTTCATCCACTTGTTTGCTAATGAAGGCCGCTATAGATGCGGTTTCTTTATCCTTAAAATGATGGCTTAATTCATCGTGAAAATATTTGAAGGCACCAACTAAGCGTTTCTCCGATGGCTTAAGCGATGCGATAAATGGTGGAATTTGTAATTGCAATAATTGCGCAGAATAGATATAATCGTTGTTTCTATTCAGTTTTAATTTCGTTTTGTAAATTAAAGAAGTGGGTTCTTTATAACTTAGGTAGGTATTTCTTAATAATTCAGCCCTTTCTAAATCACCCCTATCGCTAATGAGTTTAACGGCTGCAATAATTAACATGCTTATTGTGGTAATGCGCTGTTGACCATCAATAATTAGTAAATGCTTGCTTTCCTTTGTTTCTTGCAACACCACATAGCCCATGTAATGGTCGCCTGCTTCATCAATTCCAAGAAGGTCAAACCATAAATCTTCCCATTCTTCTTTGTCCCAACTATAATCCCGCTGAAAAGGAGGAACTTCAAAAGTTCTACCGTTTCCTGCCAAACTTCCGAAAGTAGGTTGCTCTTGTTTTAGTAACGTGGGCATAATGCGCTGAATTGTAAAATTTATTACTACTTTGACAATAATACAAAATTGTAAGTACTAGAACTATAAAACTTCTTTGCAAAGAAAGTGGGTTCTATATTATCGGTAGTCAATTCCCCGCATTAGGAGTGGCCGAAAGCAAAGGTGGTTTCCGCAAAGCTAAACCGTACGAAACCAAAGCCGACTTTTGTAATATTTAGATATGACGGCCCTTGCAGGTGTAATTACATCTGCATTTCATTTTGTCTGCATGAAGGGTTGTAAAAATGTATTGAAAATGTTCAGGTGTTCTCCAATTAAACTATAAATAGCTCAATGGTTTTTACTCGCTTTTTTATTCCTGATTCGGGACAAAAACTCTGTGGTCATACCTAGATAGGAAGCTAGGGCATATTGGGGAACTCTTTGCACAATTTGGGGGTAATGGGCAATGAAATTTTCATACCGCTCCTCTGCACTTTGGGTAAGGTTGGAAATAATTCTTTGCTGCATAAAAGCAGCCGTTCTTTCTGCTCTTATTCTAAAAAAGGTTTCAAATTGGTGGTTTTGTTGTTTAAGCTGCTGCTCTTTCTCGTAACTAATTTCAAGAATGATGCTGTCTTCCAATGCCATTACAAACATGGTGGCAGGTTTTTGAAGGATATAACTATTGTAGTCTGTAATCCACCAATCTTCTATGGCAAAAGCAATGGTGCTGTCCTGACCGTTGTCGTCCACCACATAAGCTCGAAACGCTCCTTTCATAACATAATTTCTATTTTTTACTACAAAATTTGGTTGCGCAATAAACTGTCGCTTCTTAATTTTTACTTCTTTAAATGAGGCACTGAAAGTAGCAGCTTCCTCATCTGTAAGCACAACATATTTTCTGATGTAGGCTTCTATTAAGTTGTTATTAGTCATAAAAGTATAGCCAATGGTAGTGTTGTGCAAAGTAACATAATTGACCTTGCCATACGCATCCTTACGCCTGAGAGGATTTTAAAACCTGTCAGGTGTGAACCTCTTATTTATGGCAGAAGTACAGCAACTATTGACTATTGGAGAAAGATGTGGTGTTATTTTAATACCCAACATTGACAGCTAAAAAATGGGTTTAAGTGCTTTACAACTATATATTTGCCCAACGCATCATTAGGATTGCTAGCTCAGTTGGTTTAGAGCACTACCTTGACAGGGTAGGGGTCACTGGTTCGAGTCCAGTGCAATCCACTTATTAATTGTGTTGATTACCAACACATTTTGTTCTAACTTCTCAATCTTACGTTCATGTCATTAGGCACATTCTCGTATCCGTTACCCACGAACGAGCCCATCCAGCAATATGCCCCAAATAGTCCAGAAAAAGCAGCCCTCCAAGCAGCTATTAAACAGTTGAAGTCTACCGAAATAGACATCCCTCAATACATAGGTAGTCAACAGGTTTTTACAGCTAACAAAATAGCCATACACCCACCCCATGAAAAATCCTTTACGCTAGGCCATTTTTACGAAGGGGGTGAAGAACATGTGCATCAGGCCATTGATGCTGCATTAGCGGCAAAAAGCACTTGGGCAAGTCTAAGTTGGGAAAACAGAGCCCATATTTTTCTCAAGGCGGCTGATTTATTAGCCACAAAATACCGCTACCAAATTGTGGCGGCCACCATGCTTGGGCAAGGGAAAAATGCTTACCAAGCTGAAATTGATGCAGCCTGCGAACTCATCGACTTTTTACGATTCAATGTACATTATCTAAGTCAGATATACCAACAGCAACCATTATCACCAGCGGGAATGCACAATCGGCTTGAATGGAGACCCTTAGAAGGTTTTGTTTTGGCAGTAAGTCCATTTAATTTCACTGCAATCGGCGGCAATCTTCCAGCAAGTGCAGCACTATGTGGCAATGTGGTGGTTTGGAAACCAGCCTACACACAAATCTATTCCGCCAATGTTTTCATGCAAGTGTTAAAAGAAGCCGGTTTACCAGATGGGGTTATCAACTTGATCTATGTGGATGGACCTGTTTTAGGTAAAGTTTGTTTTACCAATCCCACTTTTGCAGGGGTACATTTCACTGGTAGCACCGCCGTGTTTAACACCATGTGGAAGTCCATTGGTGAAAATATCCACCGCTATAAAAGTTATCCTAGAATTGTGGGAGAAACGGGCGGTAAGGATTTTGTGCTTGTGCATAAAAGTGCCGATGTAGATGTGGCGGTTACGGCATTAATAAGAGGTGCATTTGAATACCAAGGGCAAAAATGTAGTGCAGCATCCAGGGCTTATTTACCCAGCAATCTTGCTGAGGCAATCAAAGAAAAATTGATTTCCACCCTAGCTACCATCACCACAGGCACTCCGGAGGACTTCAGCAATTTTGTAAATGCAGTGATCGATGAACGAGCCTATACAAAAATCGTAGGGTACATTGAAGCAGCCAGAAAAGCTACTGATGCTACCATCATAGCCGGCGGTACTTACGATGATTCCGTTGGATATTTTATTCAACCCACGGTAATTGCCACCACTAATCCACACTTTACCACGATGTGGGAAGAAATTTTTGGACCAGTGCTTACTTTATACGTTTATGAAGCAGAAGAATTTGAGGCTGCAATTGAATTAGTAGATACCACATCGCCATACGCTTTAACCGGTGCCATAATTGCGCAAGACAGAGTGGCATTGGAACTAGCTACTCGGTTGTTGAGTAATGCTGCTGGTAATTTTTATGTGAATGATAAGCCTACGGGCGCTGTTGTTGGGCAACAACCTTTTGGTGGAGCGCGGGGTAGTGGTACAAACGACAAGGCTGGCAGTATGCTTAACCTATTTAGATGGTTGAGTGCCAGAACCATTAAAGAAGTTTACGTACCTGTTACACACTACGCTTACCCTTTTTTAAGTAAGGACTAGGTTTTATTGCTCAATGTAGTTATTGAAATAATTTTCTTTTTTTAAGGGTGACTTGTTTGTGGAAAAACAAGTCACCCTTTTTTGTGGTCTCAAACATCAAATCCAATTGTTGATAGAAAAAATTTCCTGCGTAAAATGTTACTACATGCTCAATTATGAGAACAAGTTATTTCCAATTTACTTTTTCAGCAGGTTAATTGGCCAAGGTAAATGGTTGAAGTGCCAATGGTAATAACCCTCGTCAGTACCTCCAAACTGCTCATAAAAAGATTTTACGCCAGGAATATCCGAGCCTTCGAAATCAAATAATAATGGCTGACCAGCATGTGTTTTAAAGCATTCGTCCAATAAATAGTGCATTGGAAAAAATTTACGACCTTCTAGTAAGGTTGAAGGCATGATATTGTAAATTCGGTGCTGATCTTGTACAAATAATGCAGTGGCTAATACCTCCCCATTTGCATTATAGACAGCCTTGGCTAATACCTTACAATAGGTAGCGGGAGACTTCGAACAAAATTCCTTAAAAGCAACAAAGTCTTTTTGGGAGATATGTGGCATCCGTTCGTGGTACAATTGCTGATACAGTTCAATTGCATCAATTATTGGTATGTCTTTGCATACTAATTTATTACTCCGAGCTTGTTTTAAATATCGCTTTAAGGAATTACTATAGCCTTTAATGATTTCCGAATAATTAATCGACAGGTCTAAAACATAATTAACTTTTGGAACTAATTGAACGGGTGCAATACTAATCAAGGGTGCACCACTATTCCAGAGATAATCACCATAACCTGCAAATTGAGTAAGGCTAGCTAATACCTCCTCATTAAAAGCGGAAGCATCGCCAATTAAACCTAGTTGTTGCATAAATGGAGGAGTGTACACATAGCGAATACCCCATTTTTTTTTCCAGGGTAATGGTATCACAGCCTTATAATCATCCAATACGATACCGCTCCAACGCTCGCACATGCTAGAAAGATAACTCGATAAAGCATAAAATCTACCGTTACTGCTGGATGAGACTAGATAGTCCCAACGACTTGCATCAATAGATGAACTGGAGAGCAATTGAATCAAAAGCTTTGGTTTTAAATAATGAGGGTATTCTATAAATGTTAAGAAGAAAAGAGTAGAAATTAAAAGTTACAACAGTCCTTTAAATGCTAAAACAAGTAACCAATCCTAAAACTTAAAGTTAAACTAGGTATTACAGTCATACCTCCATTGGCGTCAATTCCTTCTCGCATGGAAACGAAATTAAAATCGACTGGTAACAACATTTTATCCCGGTCTTTCTCAAATTCTTTGTGCTGAGTCATTACCTGTCGAACCCTCACCCCCAAACCAGCATAAACATCTAAAGCCAAGTGCTTAAACCATACCTCCTGGTATCCATAAACTAAATTTACACCCACCACATCTTTTTGTACACCAAATGCATCGACACTCACCTTCGAACTATCGTTTTGGTAGTAATACTTAATTTGGGTATTGTGAAAATCCCTTGTGAAAAAAACATTGGCAGCGTAGTATTGCCCTTTTATTGCTGTGGATTCTTTTTGTTTATTGGGGTAATACCTTAATTCAGTTTTAGCCTTAAATCCATCAGAAACTACAAAAAATGTATCGCTAATTTCATTTAAACATTTGCGGTATTTAATACCAAACTCTGAGTACCATGCAAAATGATTGTTCAGTTTTATTTCAATGCCTGCTTGAATAGTTGGGAAAGTAAAATGGTCAATGCTAGCCAATGGGCTAAGCTTAACACATACTTTCTGTTGTGCCAATAGAGCAATACTGCTCAAACTACAATAGATAAGGGTAATTATTTTCATTAGCTGGTGGTAAAAGAGGGTTTAAATGTATCGAAAACAGGTAAACCAATTCAGCAAATAAAGCTTGATTACTGCTAGTTATCGTCCGCTTCTTGCAAAGCCACTAATGAAAGAGTTGTTTGGATGGAATTTTTTAAAAAACTAAAAACTTTGGTTGATTGGGTTACCAAAAGGATATTTTGGGATTAATCACTATTCATACAGCAAAGCAATCGTAAAAAGCAAAATCGTTAGAGGTCAAAGTTTCTCGGGTCAAAAGTGTTGGCAACACCTGTAATTAAGACCTAAGAAATTCACATTGTTGGGCAATCGTTAGAGGTCAATGTAATGGCGTTTGTATAGCCATTATCTTTTAGGCTTGGCAAATGTAGGGTTAACAATCTATTAAGTAACATAGTCTCAAATTTTTTTTTCTAAAAAATCATTCTAGGGGTATGCCATAAACTAAAGAAAAGGCCATTTTTATCTCTTTTACGGCTAAAATTCTGGTGTATTTATCAACATTCTTTGTGCTTAAAAATAGTTGGGTATCATAAAGGAAGGTGATTGAAATCCTTTCCTGTAAAGGGTTCTAGTAATTACAACTCAATTTGAACCCTTCAATAACTTTGAAAACAACTCATTTTTTTTCAGCATTCTATGCTTATTATAAGCTTCTAAATTTTCAATTCAATTATGGACAACTTTTTTTAAAAAAAAGAATCCAAAAATGCTAAAAAAGGAAAAAAATACTCCTAAACAAGTTTAGGCCACTAAGAACCAAGCGAATGAAGGTTTATAATTTTCGACTAATTCATCTCCACTAGTAAAATATATTGGTCAATATTGCGCCTACATGTTGTTCTCCAACACCTCAATTGGTATCCAAGGTTTGATAAGCTAGAATATGTTGTAGAACTATATTTGTGAGCTATACCTGAACGTAAAAACAACCTACTACATGTTTTTTGTATTGTCTAAGATGGCAACTTTTTTCTTGCAACCCTTTAATTGGTTGGTTTTCTTGTTAATTATATGGTTGGTTGTCAAAAATAAGAAGATTAAAAAAAGGATACTGATTACATTATTAGTCCTGTTTTTTTTATTTTCTAATGATTATTTGCATAGCGAAATTGAATTCTGGTACCAGATAAATCAATCGACTATTGATACAAGCAAACAGTATGAAGCTGGTATTGTATTAGGTGGATTTGCGAGTTATGATAAGAATAAAGTTGGGCGTTTTAATCCCGTTTGCGACCGATTTATTGAAACCAACAAACTGTATCACCAAGGTATCATCAAAAAGATCATTATTGCTAGTGGTTCTGCAAGTGTTTTTTTAAAAGAACCAGGGGAGGCAGATTTTGTTGCAGAACAATTTATATTGGCAGGAGCAAAAAAAGAAGATATCTATATTGATAACAAATCAAGAAACACTTTTGAAAATGCCCAATTTTCTAAGAAAATTGTTGACTCCTTACACTTGAAAGGTCCATTTGTGTTGGTTACTTCTGCTTTTCATCTTCCCCGTGCTTTGTTAGTGTTTGAAAAAGCAGGATTTCCTGTTTTGCCTTATCCTGCTGATGTAAGAGCTTATGATCGAATTTATTCCTTTACCGAATATTTTTGGCCTTCTATGGATGTTCTTGCAGACTGGAACTACTTAATAAAAGAGTTCGTGGGTATTGCAGCATACAAATTGACTGGTAAATTATAGCAGACAACACTTAAAGTAAACCACTAAATCAAAATATACATGTACAAAAGGGTATTTCTATTTCTGACAATGTTCGTTTCTCTTGGTGCTATTGCGCAAACTAACAAAGACAGTAGTCAAACTACAAGTGCGCCTATTAACCCCTTAAGCGTGGGTATTGGAGTAGGACTAGATTATGGGGGATTGGGTGCGGATGTACTCTTTACACCCTATCAGGGATTAGGTGTTTTTGTTGGATTGGGATATAATATGGTAGGTCTTGGTTGGAATACTGGCATAAAAGTTCTACTTAAAGATGCCAAAAGTGATAAAAAAGTGACCCCATACTTTGTTGGAATGTATGGGTACAATGCTGTTATCAAAGCGCAAGGTGTAAGAACAATATACAACATTTCTGGTGCAGATATAGCAGAAGACTACCGTGGTTTTTCTTTCGGAGGTGGTTTGGATTGGCGTACTGCAAAAGGTGTATGGTCGTTTAAGTTATTAGTTCCCATTCGGTCATCTGCATTTAAGGACAAGCTAGATTACCTAAAACGAACCGGTTATACATTTAAGCCAGACAATCCTTATCCTGTTCTTTTTAGTATAGGGCATTTTTTAAATCTTGATTAAGCCGCCCACCAAA
Source organism: Chitinophagaceae bacterium (assembly GCA_027486835.1). GTDB lineage: Bacteria > Bacteroidota > Bacteroidia > Chitinophagales > Chitinophagaceae > Parasediminibacterium. The sequence continues at coordinate 19,151 of JAIXOJ010000193.1, read as the reverse complement.
TTCTACGCCCCAAGATGGAAACTTTTAGAAAGTTTAAAGAAAAATGGGTATGCTTTATTTTAATGGTAGAAAGACTTCAGCTATCATGCATCGTGCGCTTCCACCACCGTTAGTCTCAATTGTAGATATATCACTATGAATTATGGGGTTAAATTGTTCAATAGTTGCTATTTGATCTGGCGTTAGGCTTTCAAAAGCCTGACTACTCATTACTAAATACTTTTTGCCTTCTTTATTATGTACTTGTAGCATGTTCCCAGCAAAATGATTCATCTGCTCATAACTAATGTCAATGATGGTTTTTCCACTGGAAGTCAGTGTCTTTAATACCCTTTCACTTTCTAATGTATCTGTGATACTTGCCAAGCAAATAACTACGTATTCATCTGCCACACACATCATCACATTGGTGTGGTAAATAGGTTTCCCTGACACATCATTTGCAATAAAACTAATGGGGGTATAGTTTAAGCTTTTACAAAACTCTCTAAAAACAAACTTATCGGTTCTAGGTGACAAGCAAGCATAGGCAATTTGGTTTTCTCTATCTAGAACCATACTACCAGTACCTTCCAGAAATATGTTATTGGCTTCGTACACCGAAAAATCGATGGAATATTTAATCAAAAACTTCTCAGCAATCGCATCTAATACCTGTTGTTTTCGTTCTAGCCTTCTGTTTTGGGCATACATGGGATACAACACTAGTGTACCATTGCTATGGAAAGAAACCCAGTTATTGGGAAAAATAGAATCAGGGGTATGGGGTTCTGGGGTGTCTTGAACAACGGTAACATCAATGCCTTCATTTTCCAAGCGGGAAACAAGACGATCGAATTCAAAAAGTGCTGCTTCCGATACCGCTAATGATGCATCATTTGGGGCAACTTGAAAACTATTATTTACAGCTGTTTCAGCATTAAAGGCAAAACGAACTGGACGAATCATGAGCAAATGGGCGGTATGCTGCATTACAAATGGGAATTAGTTGAAATGAAATTATTTGGGGCAGGAAAGCTATTTTTTGAGGAAATTATTCTGCTATAAGTTCATCCCTTAGCAAGGGCATACTCATGCAATGAAAACCACCTCTTGCCCTAGACAATTCTGCCGAAGGCATGAGTACTACAGTATCATGAATGGTTTCAATATCTATCGAGCCATCCTCCAATCCTGCTATCAATTCTTTAGCCTTAATGATGGAAAATCCATTTTGCTCAAATGCTTCTGTGGTTTTATCGTTACGATCGTATGCTAATACTACCCCTTCTTTAATTGCCAATAAGTTGCAGCTATCTGTCCATTGTTCCCTTGCACTGTATGGAAATTCATTATTACCACTGAAAATGATTTTTACTTCTTCTTTACAGTGTAAATCGTTCTTGCTGATATCGACCAATAAATCTTCTAGGCTATCAAATGAAATAGAATCTTCGGGGTTGTTGCGGTGAAACTGTAGGATCTTTATTTTTTCTTCTTTTTTAATTTCTAGAATACGTTCTATTGCGTTTTCGTCCTCATGCTTAACGGCCTTTCTTGAAAAATTTCCCAACATAACCCACACGTTCCTTTTTACCTGCGTAAACACCGTGTCTATGTGCATGTAGTCCCGTTTCTTAGGAATTTTTACAATGGTTACTTTATCCACAATTTGTTTTTCAAACATGGTGTTGGTGATTTTAACCGCCGCTTCTGACGTAGTTCGTTCACTAACGCCGACTAACAAATGTTTGGGACTTACCACCATTATATCCCCACCTTCTAGTGTAACTTTTTTGTCATCATCTTCTTTAGGAAGCAAAAAACTATATTGACTGTCCGATAATTCTATGATATTATTTCTATAATGAGCAAAGTATGGATGGTTAAAAAAGATGTATTTAGCCAATAAAGCTTCTCTTGTTCTGGCTTTTTTGGCAGGTTTATTTAGTAGTACATAATCATTGATGGTAATGCCAATGTCTCTGGTAAAAATAAAATTAGGGATGGGGGCAAAAAGTAATTGCTTATCCCTAGAAGTGCCTGAGATGAATGTTTTGGATAATTCTTTTGAACTATAGACTAATAAATCTTTGTGTACCAAGTAAGTACATCCCTCAATGGCACATACAGAGGAAACCAGTTCTGTTTTAATGTTGCTATCCTCCAAAATTTCTGCAAGCAACCATTGTAATTCAATCACTTTATCACTCTGAAAGAAAGATTCATGCTCGGGTTTGTAGAAGGCTCTTTTATTGGTTGGATGATCTATCTCCGCTAATTTCCCTTTGATTTTTTCAGGATCAAGGAAATACAACAAGATCTTGGTATAGTAATCGTATTCGTTTCTTCTAATGGTTTCTAGGTGTACAATATCTTCAAACAACCAGTCCTGCGCCTTAGAGGGTACCACTTTTCCTAATCCGCTATCTGGACTGTGTACCAATAATCTTCTTAAGGTTCCAATTTCTGAGGTGACTGATACTTTTAATGATTCCGACATAAAATAATTGTTTTACTAAACTAAAAAACGACAATAGCTGTCATCCAAAGCGGCCAAATTAATGAATAATATCAAATGCAGAAACTAGGAAAAAATTGAATGTACTATTTGTATGGGCAAAATGTTCCTCTATGAATGAATAATAAAAGGATTCTGGATTAAGAAGGTTGTTCCAGTTTCTTTTTTATTTCTATCAAGCGTTGATCAATTAATACATCCCCTACAATTGCCATAATTGAAAAACGGACAAACATTTCTTCGCTGTACCACTGTTCTTTTTTGGTCCGTTTAATTACTTGCTTATGTTCCGGTTGTTCGTATGCAAACCGCTTCATTTGTTCGGTATTTTCCCAAATGCTAAAAGTGGCTTGGCGCAAAAAAGGTATTTCTCCAATACCAATAGAATACATAAAACCAGGTGATATAGCCATTTGTATAGCGACAGCATCTACGTGTTCCCAGAATCTTTTCATTTTGCTGTACTTAATACTAGCCCTGGTGAGGACGGCAATGGGGGAAGGATTGCTAATAACAGCATTCGTTGTTAAGTGAAAACCATTCCAAGTACCATGTGCGGTGTGGGGGCTTAAAAATAGGGTACAATATTTTGCTTGAAAGAGTTGCAACCAATTTCGGATTAACCAGAACGATGTAACATTAGTAATTGAATCGATTGGCGCGTCAACTTGAGTATGTGAATTAGAAAGGGAAGTAACGGTGAAAATAGCCCACTGACGCCAATTAGGCCGCTTATCAAATGTACCATTGCGGCCTGTTCCAAGCAATTGATAAAAATCTATTTGCTTGCTAAACCTTAATGATAAATGGAAAACAGCCATGGATAAAAATCCTGCCCAACCCAGAAATGGTGGGTATTCAATAATGGAAAGGGTACAAACAGTTGATTTTTTTATCAAAATGTTTCAAAAATTTTAGTAGGAGAGAAATTAGCCGAAGCGAAACGCCTTTTACATTGGTAGTGAAACAAAAAAGCTTTCGTTCATCATTTGTAATAGTGATAAACGAAAGCTTTTGTTTAAAAAAACGAACTAATTTATTTACACGCTAAAAGAGGTACCGCAGCCGCAGGTTTTACTAGCGTTGGGATTAGTGAAGGTAAAACCCCTGCTATTCAATCCATCTTGCCAGTCAATTTGCATGCCCATTAAGTATAACTGGTGACTTGGGTTCATGATAAATTGAACGCCACCAGCATCAAATATTTCATCTTCTGTAGTGATGGCATCAAAGCCTAAAACGTAAGTAAGGCCGCTGCATCCGCCACCTTTAACGCCAATTCTAAGGTGCTGCGATTTGTCAAAATCGTCAGCGGCCATCAACCGATTAATCTCTGCAACGGCAGCTTGTGTAAATTGAATAGGTGTTTCGATTATTGTTTCCATTTTAACTCCAATTTTTGCGAAAGTAATCGTTCAACTCCCAAGTTGGAAATCTTGCATTGTCGCAATTAGGAATTATTAGTTAGCGTCAATATTTTTTACACAACAACGTAACCACTGTGTCGGTATAACTTTTACCACCCGTTATTAATTATTCACCTTCTATACTTATACAAATACACTGTGGTGGAAATACGTTAGCCTTGTTTTCCATTTCTACATTGTTGCAGCAGCATAATAGGCTGGATGTTGTAACTAAAAACTAAGATTTACGCATTGAAAAAAGTAATTGTAACCGCAAAGGTTCACCCATACCTCACCGAAACATTAGCTAGCAATGGCTATGAGGTTGCTTATTTACCCCAAATTACCTATGAGGAATTAACCCAAGAAATTGCTGATGCAGTGGGGTTAGTTGTAACTACTCGACTAAAAATAGATCAGCCATTACTCGAAAAATCCACACAATTACAATGGATTGGAAGGCTGGGAAGTGGTATGGAATTAATTGATGTGGCAGAAGCCAAGTTTCGCGGTATTACCTGTGTTAGCAGTCCAGAGGGAAATCGTAACGCAGTGGCTGAACATAATTTGGGCTTTCTACTTAACCTGATGAACCGCATTACTAGCAGCCATTTGGAAGTAAAGGCCGGTAAATGGTTGAGGGATGAGAACCGCGCAGACGAACTGACCGGTAAAACCATAGGAATAATTGGTTTTGGCAATACTGGGTCTGCTTTTGCTCGCTTGCTGTCACCATTTCAAGTAAAAGTTTTAGCGAACGACCTCCTACCCATTGCAACTGATTTACCGTATGTAATTCCCGCCACAAAAGAAGAGATTTACGCTAATGCCGATGTGGTTAGCCTGCATTTACCTCTTACCGAATTTACCCATCATTTTGCCAACGCTGCTTTTTTTAACAGCTTGCTTAGACGGCCATACTTGCTTTCTGCTTGTAGGGGCAAAGTAACGGACACCAGTGCATTGATTGAAGCATTACAACAGCAGCAAATAAAAGCTGCTGCAATAGATGTATTGGAGAATGAAAAATTATCTACTTACACCGCTCTTGAGCAACAACAGCTTGACTGGCTGCTCCATCAATCGAACGTAATTATTACGCCACATATTGCAGGATACAGTCACGAAGCCTTTTACTTAATGGCCAAAGTGGTGCTAGACAAACTTGGTATCAATTAAAGGAATACAACTATGATATTAAAGTAACTAAACAATTTCTTGTAGTAATTTTTACGATTAATGGCTTAAATATGGATAAGATGATTATCCTAACATCTGAGCGGTTAATTTGCCCTTTTCTACGGTTGTATTGCTACGGTGTGTAATTGAAAACAAATTATAATAACCAAACTAATTCCTGCGATGATGCAGCGCACAATTCTCCTTAAATAATGAAGTAAAAATTATTAGAAAGTCATACCAATTACATGAAAATAGTATTTGCCATTTGCTTGATAATTTATAGCACCTTACTAATAGGTTGCAATGATTTTGCACCCTATGAAACTACGCCTTCGCCAGAAACTGATTCGGCAGTAATAAATACTGCTCCACCAACCAATATTGAAAGCAAAGATGATGAACCCACTATCAATGTGGAACCGAGCTTGATACGACCACAATTATTTTTAATGATGAAAGAGTCTGCCAATCAAAAAAAAGAGGCAGACATGAAAGAGAAACTACTTTTCCAAAACCTACAATTTCTATTAGCAAAATACAATTTACCACAAGACGGTGCTCCTATTGTTTGGCGTACCGAATCACCTAATTATTTTACTGTTGAAGCAGGAGTATTGATTTCAAAGAAATTACAGACTAACGAAGCTGGTACCTATTACAAGCAAACAAAAAGATGTAAGGCAGTGGTTGCCCATTTTTTTGGCAAGAGAAGCCTATTGCCAAAAGCCTATGAAGCAATAGAGGAATGGCTGAAGGAAAATCACCAAAAAAGAAAGGGCAACTTTTGGCTTAAATACGAAAGCAATGCACAAGGGGTAATTGATAAAACCTTTTTACAGACAGATGTTTTTTGCGAAACTTGGTAAGGGGGGGATTAAACTAATAGCTTATACTACTCTAAAAATCTGAACATCTTGCTCCACGATTCTATAGTTATGTGCCTACGATATACTAATTTCCGTATCACGCAATGCTAATTGTGAGAGTTGTATCTCTATGACGACAGTTCGTAATTTTATAGCAACTTTATTTTTTGTCATTTTTGCAAATATTTTCTTGACAGCTTGCTCTTTCTACGCTGACTTTTTTATGATTAATACAACTGATAAAGATGTTGTTGAAGTAATCAAATTTCAACGAACAATAGACGAGTATTCCAAAGACAATTTGTCAATTCAACTAAAGTATAGTGATAGTATTTTAGTAATTAATGACAAGACACAAACTCTGATGACAAAGAAACTGGACTACAAGCAAGTTGACAAAAAAATAATTTCGATAATCCTTCCTCCAAAATCTACTGTTTTAGTTGGAGGTTCAATTAATAGACCTATTTCAGCAGACTCGATAAAATTCATACAAAACAATCTTGCCAAAGATTATTCAATAAATGACATTTACAAAAAGACAAATAAAAGCGGAGGACTGTTCCCTCCATTTCACATAACATACGTAATTAAGTAAAGAAAAACTACACACAATGACTTGCATTAGTTAACTTATTAAAGGATTTATTGTCTTCTTTTTGCCAGAAGGTAAAAGCTTATTTGTTATTTCAATCGCTTCATGAATACTTTTTGTTTGGAATATATGTTTACCTTCTTCATCAGAATTGTTCTTAAAAAAACCAACCCAAATCAAGTTTTTTTCACAAAATACCATTGGTGTTTTAAAGTCATCATTTATTACTTCAATTACATTGCTAAATGATAAATTATCATGGCTGAAAATTGGGTAAAGAAAGGAAAAGTGTTTTCTAAACTCTTCAAAAACGTCTAGTCTAAACGATATTTTTCCTTTTGCAATTTTCTCATTAAAGTATGTCCATCTGTGCTCAAGAATTTCATCAATACTAAGTGTTTTTAAGTTCTGATAAGTTTTGTTAATTTTAATGTTTTTATGTTGTTCAGCAATCTGAAACATGTCTAACTGTTTACCAAGCCACTTGTCAATAATTATTGCCATTTCTAAAATGTCCATTATTGGATAAATACAAGCAATTATTCCACTTTCTTCTAGTTGTAAATATTTTTCGTTTAACTCTACAAAATTTGATGCCTCAATACTTCTTGTATCTACTATCGCCCAAGCATAATCTTTACAGTTCATTTTAACAATCGAATTGTTGTGGGTATGAAGAATAACATTTGAGCCTATTTTATTAAGTTCTATTTGCAGATTATTTGTTAAGTGTATTATCTGGTTCATATTTTAGTACGCTTAGGATATAAAAATATGTAGTATCAAAAGATTCCTAAACTTTTGATACGACTTTAGAATTAATAGGGTTTTATAAAAAGCTGCAATTTTATTTTCCATAAAACTTATTTCGTGCATTTTATGATTTGAATTTTATAGTCGTTTCAATTTTTTTAAGCACTTCTATTTATTTCATTTAATTGATTGATTGTTTAATTTATTAATACCATTTTTAGTCGGTAGTAATCAACATTTTTACGATTTGCTAAACATTCCACTTGGATGTCTTTGCATCACTCTAAAAACGTAATAAAACTGTTATTTCCCAACAACATAGGTAATCTTCCTAACTGCCTAGTTAAGCTTCATAACTACCTAGTTAAGCTTCATAACTACGTAGCTAAGCTTCATAACTACCTAGTTAAGCTTCATAACTACGTAGCTAAGCTTCCAAACAACCCTGTTTAGCTTCCAAACAACCCTGTATAGCTTCCAAACAACCCTGTTTGGCTTCCAAACAACCCTGTTTGGCTTCCAAACAACCCTGTTTGGCTTCCAAACAACCCTGTTTAGCTTCCAAACAACCCTGTTTAGCTTCCAAACAACCCTGTGCTTCCAAACAACTCTGTTTGAGCTTAGTCAAGAAAAAATGGAGGTAACATGTCATTTCTGACATTTTTGCTTGAACACGTTAAATGTCGCATCAAATATTAATTGCAAAACCTCAATCTTTTATTGCAACATTCATAGGTCAGCAAGTCCAGTAGGTATAAAACCCTACAAATAAAAATCTAGGCGTAGCGCCTGTTGTTTTGTGGAGAGATTCTTGACCATTTGGGTGAAAATATATTAAGATGGACAATCCTCAAGAATTAGTAGGTAATAATGAAACTGCCATCTGGGATCAGTTGGCAGTTGCTTTGCAAAATAAGGATGCAGAAATTGATTATCATGGTGAAATTCACTCAGATGATGTAACTATAGTGATTGATATTCAATTGGATTATGGGGGCGGTTTTGAAGGTGGTTTTGAAAATACTTCTATTAAAGCAGCTTTTAAGCAGACTGAGGATTTTAGATTTGCTATTCACCACCAAGGATGGTTGGATGAATTAGGCCGATTTTTGGCTATGCAAGATGTGGAAACGGGCTTCCCTGAATTTGATGAGGCAATAACAGTAAAGACTAACAATGAGGATAAAGTGAAGGAACTTTTTTCTTCTGTAGAAATACGACAAGTGTTTCAATCTCTAGTCAGTTTTTCTTTTGGCATCAGCCACCCTTTGGAAATACTTCATTCCGATGAAAAACCCTATACTTTACAGTTTAGTATTGATACAGCCATCACCAATACAAAAGACTTGCACGTGATTTACACCGCTTTTAAAGCTGTATTGTTGCACCTAATTGCATAAGTAGATGTATTGCACCAATCATTTTCTATTGTAGAGACGTTGCACGCAACGTCTCTACATGGGCGAAATGGATGCTATTTCCTTAATTTACTACTCGACCATCTCATGTTGTTATTTCGCCAACATACGCCATCCTTGTGCCGTCCCAGCAAATAGGAAGATGACACCCATTACAATCATTAAAGTTTTATTACTCACTTTTAATCGATTGATTAAATAATTACCCCCATAAATATAAGTGAGCAAACCAGTGATGGTTCCTAAGCCACCGCCTAGGGTAAAAACATTGTATTGCATAGATTCTGCCTGCATAAATTTCCATTCGAGCATGTAACCACTCCACAAAACCCAAAAAGGCACTTGCGCCATGTTCATGGCACACATGGTTATTCCGAGTACAAAACGATGGAGATTATTGTTGAGTATTGGGCTTTTGTGTTCGCCTTTTTGTACCATAGCACTGCGAATGCTGATGCCACCAATGATGAAAAAAAACACCACCGTAACCCAGCCGATACCATTATATATAGTTGGATGTTGGTAAATCCAATCCATACCAGAAAGTGCAATGCGCAGGTACACCATTTCTACAATCACCACACCCCAAGTAAATTGTAATGCAGGTTTTAGTCCTTCGTTTACCCTTATTTGCGTAGCAGTTATGCTGGTGCTGCCAAGGGGTAGCTGCCCTAAAAAGCTGATGAGCCAACCTAAAAAAGCTATAAATAGTAAATGGGTCATGGAGTGGTGGTGTTGGGTATTTATTGAAAGCGTTTAATTCGCTGGTTGTTGCTTACAATTTGAGTGGTCAAAAGGTTTGTAGCACCTTGTCGGATTTGTCGAGTTTCTGCATACCAATAAAAGTTCTTAAACAAAAATCTATAGTAATTAACTGCCACCTAACGTGCTGAAGAATCAATTATTGTAAGCTTTTGAATAATGGAAGTTGCCTACTTATTAATGCTGAAAGCTGGTGAATCGACCACTTTTATCTAAGTAAGAAGGTTGCTTTCCAGCGTAAAGTCTTTTATAAGCTGTGTTAATGAACATCATAAACCCATTGCTTAATGAAGTAATTAGAAAAACACAAAGCCATTATTTATAAAAGGCAATCAACCATTGCACGGCTAATTCATATCCCTTTAATCCTAGCCCCACAATAGAGCCTTTGCACTTGGCAGATACATGGGATATTTTGCGAAAATCTTCTCTAGCATGTACATTGCTGATGTGTACCTCAATCACCGGAGTTGAAAATGCAGCAATGCAATCACCGATAGCAACTGATGTGTGGGTATATCCACCTGGATTGAGAATGACACCATCGCAGGTATGGGCGTAATACTGAATTTGGTTGATTAATTCACCTTCCACATTGCTTTGGTAATAACTAAAATCAATGGCGGGGTATCCCTTTTTAAGTAGCGAATAGTATTGCTCAAAGGTTTGCGACCCGTAAACACTGGGTTCCCTCGTACCGAGCAAGTTCAAATTGGGGCCGTTGATAATGGCTATCTTCATGCTAATTAATGTATAAGTAATTATTTAGTTAAGGGGACAAAAGTCACAAATCTAAACTAACTGATGGGTAAATGTATAGGTAAGTGTATAAAAGTTTTGTGGAGCGGCAATCGTTTTCATTTCAATGCGAAATAGGAGTGGAGTGTAAAAAAATGTATGCACTACCATTTAATCAATTGCCTTCTCCAAAACCAATGGATTTTCATACCCTTTATAATTGTACTAAGAATGGTTTGGTATAAGCGGTTTCCAACCATTTACGCATCCATTTTTTAAATAAAAATTGAGTGATGAAATTGTCCGCTATAAGGTTGTTGATACACCAATTCAAGAGGCGGGGATTTTTGGTGGAGGCAAATTGGTACCAATCAATTTCTTCTTGCAACCATTTGTACAATTGGGGTTGGTAATTTTTAAAGGTATCTGCGGAAAAACTGTTCTCTTTTACCCCTTTACCAATGGCTTGTGCGGCAATAAATCCACTTAATAAGCTGTTACCAATGCCTTCGCCATTAGCAGGAGAAACCAATGATGCCGCATCACCCACCAAAATCCAACCATCGCCTGCTGCCTTTCGTTGCAGCGAACTAAGCGGTAATCCCCAACCTTCCACATCGCCTACTGGCTTGGCATGGGCAAATCTTGATTTTAATACGGGGTCTTCCTGTATTAATTCAGCAAATATTTGTTTGATATTATGTTTATGTTGGGCTGCATATTGGCTCATCATAATGAACCCAACGTTGGCTTCACCATTGGGTAGTGGGAAAATCCAGAAATAAGAGAAAGGATATTTTTTGGGGAAATAAAATTCGATCAACCCCGCTTCATGCATTCCCTGCACACCCGAAAAATATTGCCTTACCGAGCCAGCATAATGTTGTCGATTAATTTTTCTTTCTCCCAGATGGCGTAACACCACCGAATGGTCGCCATCGGCTCCCACTATTAAATTGGTGAGGATAATCAAAACTTTATCGATTTCTTGTTCCACTGTTAATCGCCAACCCTGTTCCATTTTTTCAATCTTAGTCAGTTTAGAGGCGGTATGTACTATGGCAAAATCTGGGTTGATTTTGCTTAATAGAAAATGATCAAAGTCAAATCGTTTACACACATAATAGGGGAATCGGTGTGGAAAATCCTTGTTTTCGTTGGCAATAAAATCTTTGTTTTTTCCAGAAGGATGGATTAATCTAACCCCTCTACAGCTTTGAAAAACAGGGTTTGGAATAATTTCTTTTTCAAAAATATCCAGATCTATTTGTTGCAACATACGAATGGATTTCAAATCCAACCCATCCCCGCAAACCTTGTTTCGTGGAAACTTGGCTGCGTCAATAATTACATGGTTGATGCCTAGTTTTCCTAAAAATATTGACGTGCTAGCGCCAGCAGGGCCGGCACCCACTATACATATTTCTGTACGTATTTCTTTGATAGTTTCCTCCATGGTCGGTTGCAATCTTGCGTGAAAAATTCTTTTGGGTGGTAGGTCAATTTATACCCGTAATTGATATTTAATCGAGATTCACTTCCACTTCTTTATGATAGGCTGTGGACAACCAACCCTTCATAATTCGATGAAAGCCCCATTGGCAAATAGCATGGTCGCTGATTAAGTGATTCATGATGCGGTTACTAATACCAGGATGGCGCAAGTAAAATTCATAACTACTAATTTCTTTTTCCATTCTCTTAAATACCTCTCTGCTGTAATTTCCTATAGTTGCCATGCTAAAATTGCCCGCTTTCAAGCCTTTTTGTAAAAACTTTGCGGCAATATAACCAGTCATCATTCCAGTACCAATACCCTCACCCGTATTGGGCGACACCATCGAAGCCGCATCACCCACCAATAGCCAACCATCGCCAACCACTTTTCTTCTTGCAGATGCTAGGGGAATACCCCATCCTTCTGGTTCGTCCACAGGGGTCGCTTTTGCAAAACGTGCTGCAATTGCTGCATCTTTTTGAATGATCTCCATAAAAGTTTGTCTCAGGTTCAAATGCTGTTTAGCCGCAATACTACTGGTAATGCCATAACCCACATTGGCCGATCCATTGCCCTGAGGAAATATCCAGAAATAACCCATTGGAATGCTGGGTGGATAGTAAAACTCTAACAAATGCTTTTCATGAATGCCTTCGATTCCAGTCCAATACTGGCGAACAGAACCGGCATAATGGTCACGGTTTATTTTGCGGTAACCCAAATGCTTTAATACTATGGAATGATCACCATCTGCTCCAACGAGCATTTGACAATTTATTTCTAGGGTTGCTCCATCTTTTTGGCTCGCTTTTAAACACCAATTGTTTCCCTCTTTGGCAATATTGGTAACTTTAGTACCCTGCAACAAGGTAGCTGTACGAGTGTCAATTTTTTTCAACAAAAAATCATCAAAATAAAATCGCTTTGATACAAAAAATGGTACTTCCAATGCTTTCCCTTTAGGTGGCGAGAAAGCAAAATCTCTATTTCTTCCTTTGGGGGAAATGGAACGCATACCCCAAGAAGCGGTGAAGTGGCTATTGTTGGCAATCTCGGAAGCAATAATGGATGGGTCTATGTGGTTCAGCATTCGGATAGTTTTCATATCCAAACCATCACCGCATACTTTATCTCTGGGGAAAATAGCAGTGTCCACAATCAAGTGTTCAATTCCCAATTTGCTCAAGAAAATAGAAGTAGCAGCCCCAGCAGGTCCAGCACCCACGATACAAATAGTAGTATTGATTTGTCCCAATTCGATTATTTTAATGCTAACATGGCATGCCTCAAGAATTAGCGATTGTAAAAAAGTGTGGTTGAAACAATATCAGTCAACAATAAAAATGTTGGTTATAATATGCTATCCTAATAACAACCCAGATGTGCCGAAAATAAGGCAATGACACTTATTCTATAATCAAAAATTATGAAATGCCAACTACATTCTAGTGAAAAATGAGTTTTTACAGCTTTTGGATTATAGATAATCAAAGCTCTAAAGAGGAGATGTATAGGTAGGTATGGGATCATAATACTATAATAAACAGATGCATTCTCGTCATTAACTCACTCAATAACAGTGGGTAAATAATTAACCACCCTTATCGAATCCCCTATATTTGACCCCTGACCAGATGAACTTTTTTTATGGTAAAAAAACAATTTATCCAACGCGACATCAGTTGGTTAAGTTTCAATGCAAGAGTATTGCAAGAAGCCAATGACCCAAGTGTTCCTTTAAGAGAACGCATACGATTTTTAGGCATTTTTTCCAATAATACCGATGAGTTTTTCCGTGTTAGGGTAGCTACACTAAAACGCATGGATGAGTATGCTGAAAAAAGGAAGCGATTAAACATGTACATGGAAGAAAATCCGCTACATATCCTTGATCAAATTCATACTATTGTGTTGAGGCAACAAACGGAATTCAATAGAATTTGGGAAGGCATTTTGCAAGAACTGAATGACGACCATATTTTCCTTAAAGACGAAACGCATCTAGATGAAGCCCAACAGGCATTTGTTCGCCATTTTTTTGATGAGCAGGTTCGCAGCAATGTGATTCCCTTAATGATCGAAACAGTACAGCATCTTCCATACCTGCGTGATAAAAGCATTTATTTGGGTGTGGTAATGCGAAAAAAACTGGATGCATATCAACAGAAATATGCTTTGATTGAAATACCCGTAACGGCAGTAGGCAGATTTGTGCTGTTGCCAGCTCCACCGGGCGAACACCATATTATTTTGTTGGAAGACGTTATTCGTTTTAATCTACCTTATATATTTTCCTATTTTGGGTTTGATTATTTTGATGCCCATGTTTTTAAAATAACTAAGGATGCAGAAATTGATTTAGATCAGGATGTAAGCACCACATTTGTTGAAAAAATTGAAAAAGGACTGAAAAACAGAAGGAAAGGTAAACCCGTTCGTTTTGTTTACGACAAGGATATGGATGCGGGTTTGTTAGCCTACCTTATAAGAAAATTGAACCTTACAAGCAAGAGCAATATCATTCCAGGAGGACGTATTCACAACTACAGGCATTTTATGGATTTTCCAGATGTGTTCACTGAAAAAAGCAAAAGGAATAAACCTTTTAGGCATCCCGAATTGCAAAAAGCAATTAGAGTTACAGATGTTATTTTAAAAAAAGACATCATGCTCCACTTTCCCTATCATACCTATGATAGTGTGATTGATTTGCTACGCGAGGCTGCTATGGATCCGCAGGTATCAAGCATCAAAATAACCGCATACAGGCTGGCTAACAGATCCAAAGTGATTAATGCATTGGTAAATGCGGCCAGAAATGGCAAAGATGTAATGGTGATGCTCGAACTAAAAGCTAGGTTTGATGAAGAAGCCAATTTAGCTTGGAAAGAAGTATTGGAACAGGAAGGGGTGAAGGTTTTGTTAGGTGTACCCAAAATGAAAATTCACGCTAAATTATGCATCATAAAGAAACGGGTAGGCAAACGAACCATTCAATATGGTTTTGTTAGTACTGGTAATCCCAATGAATCCACTGCAAAAGTGTACGCTGATCATTGCCTACTTACTTCAAAAGCGAATGTGATGTCTGACATTAACCGGATGTTCAACTATCTCGAAAATTGGAAAGACGGCCTATCCCATTTGCATCTTTGCAAAACATTGCTTATTTGTCCAGTAAATATGCGACAAACATTAGACGCTTTGATTGTAAAGGAAATTAAAGCGGCTCAGGCTGGTAAAGAAGCTTCTATTGTACTGAAAGTGAACGCACTCAGTGACCATAAATTGATTGAACGTTTATATGAAGCTGCGCAAGCGGGAGTAAAAATTGACTTAATTGTAAGAGGTATTTATTGCGCTTTACTGGAGAAAAAGAAGTATAAACATCACGCAAAAGCCATCAGTATTGTGGATGAATATTTAGAACATGCCCGTGTGATTATATTTCATAATGGGGGTAAGGAAAAGATTTACATCTCATCTGCAGATTGGATGGTTAGAAATCTCGATCATCGCTTGGAAGCTGCTGTTGCCATTGTTGACCCAGAGATAAGGCAGGAATTAAAAGACCTCATTTCCATTCAATTGAAAGACAATGTGAAAGCTAGGGTACTGGATAATGAGTTGAGTAGCCAATATGTTTCTCAAGTTGGAAAGAAAAAGGTACGTTCGCAAATTGAAATGTATCATTACCTACACGAAAAATCCATAAAATAAATTGATTTTAGCTGCAATAGATATAGGAAGCAATGCCGCAAGGTTACTAATAAGTGAGGTGTTAGAAGAACCCATTGGTTCGCCACAGTTCAATAAAATAAATTTAGTTCGTATTCCTCTAAGACTCGGTTTTGATGTGTTTGAAACGGGAGAAATAAGTAAAGAGAAAACCTATTTGCTTATCGAAACGATGAAAGCCTATGCGCATTTGCTGAAGGTATATGATATAAAGTCGTTCCGAGCGTGTGCTACCAGTGCTATGAGGGATGCTAAAAACAATCAGGCCATTATTAAACAAGTAAAGGAAGCAACCGGGATAGAAATAGAGATACTTACTGGTGATAAGGAAGCTGCAATGATTAACCAAAATCATATTGCAGAGAAGTTGGACAATTTGCATTCCTATATTTATGTGGATGTAGGAGGAGGAAGTACGGAGATCACTTTTTTTGACGACAACCAAATGAAGTATAGAGAGAGTTTCAATATTGGAACCATCCGTTTATTGAAAAAGCAAGTGACAGAGGCTGATTGGGAAGAAATGAGAGAGCATTTGAAGCAAAATACCCATTCATCTCGACCACTTTCGGCCATTGGTAGTGGAGGAAATATCAATAAAATCTTCTCATTAAGTAAAAAGAAAGAAGGAAAGCCATTAACACTTCAGTTGTTACGGGACTATTACAAAGAATTCAGTTTGCAAACTGTAGATGAATTGATAAGAAATTATAAGTTGAAGGAAGATAGAGCTGATGTAATTGTACCTGCATTGCTTATTTATATTAATATCATGCGATGGGCAGATATATCTGAAATCTATGTCCCTAAAATCGGACTTGCTGATGGTATCATCCAAAATATGTATGAACATTTAAAAAAATAAACATCGCATCATCGAAAACCAGATTAGATAGCAACTAAATAATAAAAAATTGGTACCATTTCTGGATTATCGAAAAATAGAAAACTGGTAACGATCAAGTGTTATGTATCAAGATGATTTTTTAAACTTAAAACTCCAAGAAAGACTCGAACAAAATGCATTAAGAGTATTAGAATATCGTCAACTAGAAATAGACTTTTGTAGTAACGATTATTTGGGTATTGCTAGACAACATGTAAATCATATTCACGCTCAAGCAAAAATTGGTTCGGGTGGTAGTAGATTACTTTCAGGAAATTACCCAGAAGTAGAAGCACTAGAAAAAGCGATTGCTACATTTCATAAAACTGAAGCTGCACTTATTTTCAATTCAGGATATGATGCTAATGTTGGTTTATTAAGCGCAGTTCCTCAAAAAGGGGATACCATTATTTACGATTTTCTTTGCCACGCTTCACTAAGAGATGGGATAAAATTGTCGCCTGCGGATGCCTTTGCATTCCTCCACAATGATTTAAATGATTTAGAGCGACGATTAAAGCACGCTAAGGGAAATACTTTCGTTGTCGTAGAGTCAGTCTATAGCATGGATGGAGATATTGCGCCTTTACATGAAATATTGTCGGTCTGTAGATCTTTCAACGCACACTTAATTGTAGATGAAGCACATGCAACTGGAGTATTAGGTGAAAGGGGAGAAGGATTGGTGCAATCTTTTGGTCTCGAGGATTTGGTATTTGCCCGTGTACACACTTTTGGAAAAGCATGCGGTTGCCATGGTGCTGTAGTTGTTGGCTCAAACATTCTTAAAAGTTTTCTAGTCAATTTCGCAAGAAGCTTTATTTATTCCACCTCTCTACCACCAGTAAGCATTGCTGCAATTTCTTTTAGTTACCAAACCTTTCCAGAAATGCGTGAAGAAAGGAAACAATTAAATAAGCTAATCCATCATTTTCAACAGGCTCAATTCCCATTTCAACAATTGCCTTCAGTGACACCGATACAAGTGGTAATAATTGAAGGAAATAATCGAGTAAAGGCCGTTGCCAACTATTTGCAAAGTCATCAACTTGATGTTAGACCCATTTTGTGGCCGACCGTCCCTAAAGGTAAAGAGCGTTTACGGATTGTATTTCATAGTTATAACCAACTGAAAGAAGTAGATTTATTGATTCAATTATTACAGGAAATTGGTGCAAAAATGTCATTACCTAAAGTTTAAATTGCTTGATTTTTACTGCTTTATACTTGATCAATACCAACACGGAAATAAAAAAGCCCTCTTTTATCAACAAAGAGGGCTTTTTTAGTAACGAACAGAAACATTAAGCTGTAGTAACTAATTTATTTACACTTCTATAAACAAAACTGTTGCAAACATGCCTTCTGGCAAATCTTGCGATAGAAGGAGCGTTGCACATTTTTACATAAATAGGTTTTGGAACTCCAAAATATTCATACACATTACCATCTGAAAAAGTAATCTTCATGATTTCGTTCTTGTACTCAAAATCTTGAACATTGGCATTATTCAAGGTTTCATTGTATAGATCTAATCCATCAGCAATAGTTTCTGGTGCAATACTTACCAAAAAATGATAGGCTGCAATTATTTTCTTACTACGCTCTTCTGCTACTAGTTTTTCTTCTGGGTTATCCTGAAATTTATCTGGATGGCAGTCTTTCATTAGGTTTCTGTAGGCTGATTTTAGCTCCTTTAAATCAGTTTTTGGATTTGCTCCTAATAATTTTCTGTAATTCTCAATCATTCTCATATCGCTGCGAATATAGGGGGATTTATAAATTTGCCTTTTGTAGCCTGAATTTAAACATTGTTTTCATCCTTTTCTAAGTGCAATTCCAATAAAAGGTATCGCAGCAATTACTAAGATTGTTTCTAAAAAAATAACTGAACCAAATTGAGTACGTAAGTATTAGAGATTGACTTTATTAGGTCATGCCTATCTTGATATAATTGGTTGGTTCACTCGATATCAAAATAATTGCCACCACTTTTTTGAGATAATTATAGATTATAAACCAGTTTGATAATAAATTGAAAGTGCATTCTCCAAAAACGGATACCACACAAATTTTTTACTAAAGAATTGAATGCTTTTTTTGTGCATTGTGCGTTGGGCATCATGTTAAAAGTTGTACAGAATACTTTACAGTTAAGGCTTTCAGCATGTAGTCTTGTAGTTTGCAATGTCCAAATAGTTAGATTTTAGGCTTTCTCAGTAACGTACTACAGAATATGTTTGCACAAGAAATAAAAATAAAAGCCCACGCAAATTTTTATTCTAAAATGCCTAGAACAAGTAAATAAAGAAATTAAGTAACAACGCTTCAAGAGTTTTTACTTCAATGGTTTTCATATGACAAAGCAATCGTTAGAGGTCGTCCCATTTCTATGGGGAGACCTTTTTTTTTGACCTCAAGAAAATCAGCCTAGCACTTTCCTTTTTTTAATCACACCCCATCCAAATAAGTATTTGCTAACCAATGCTTTAATTCCTCTTTAGTGAAACAATTAGAAGCTTTAAAATTAGCTTGGGCATCATGTTAAAAGTTGTACAGAATCCTTCACAGTTAAGCCTTTCAGCTTGTAGTCTTATAGTTTGCA
Organism: Chitinophagaceae bacterium; assembly: GCA_027486835.1. Lineage (GTDB taxonomy): Bacteria > Bacteroidota > Bacteroidia > Chitinophagales > Chitinophagaceae > Parasediminibacterium. The sequence continues at coordinate 204 of JAIXOJ010000193.1, read as the reverse complement.
ATGCCCAAGTAGTTAGAATTTAGGCTTTCTCAGTAACGTACCACAGAATATATCTGCAACAGATTTAAAAATAAAAGCTCAGCAGATTTTTATTCAAAATTGCCAAGAACAAGTAAATAAAGAAATTAAGTAGCAACGCTTCAAGTGTTTTTACTTCAAAGGTTTTCATATGGCAAAGCAATCGTTAGAGGTCGTCCCATTTCT
>JAIXOJ010000151.1 GCA_027486835.1 Chitinophagaceae bacterium | reverse complement strand
TACAAAATGTGCAAGTGGCAGACAGCACCGACCAGTGGATGCGGGTACATAGCGTGGCAAAGCAAGCCAAAGAAAAGTCGATGAACCAACGGTTTGCCAAGGCTTTTGAGCAAGGGTTGAGCAATATCCAAGCATCGCTTACTAAAAAAAGTGGCATAAAAACAGTGGAGAAAGTACACCAACGAATCGGGCGGTTGAAAGAAAAATACCCCAGCATACACCAAAACTATACAATCACCACCACAGAAGATAGCGAGAACAATAAAAATATCGCTACACTAGCATGGAAAAAAGAAGAGGATACCACCACGCAAGAAGGCTATTACCTACTAAGAACCTCATTAGATGAGTCTTCGGAGACGTTGATATGGAAAGTGTACAATACGATCAGGGAAATAGAAGCAACGTTCAGGGTGTTGAAAAACGACCTAGACCTACGCCCAATCTATCATAAGACCGATAAGGCAACGATGGCACACCTACACTTAGGATTGCTCGCCTATTGGATAGTCAACACCATCAGGTACCAATTAAAACAAAAAGGAGGCAACAAAGAATGGAAAGAAATCGTGCGCATTATGAACACCCAAAAATTGGTGACCACAACCATGAAAGGGCAAGATAACCAAGCCATCAAAATTGTTCAATGCAGTAAGCCAAGTCAAGAAGCACAAGCGATATACGAAATGCTGAAATGCAAAAGCACCCCAGTGAAGAAAAGAAAATTTGTAGTCCCCCTAAACAAACCCAGAAACTCGCAAACACATGACTGGCATAGATTTACAGTTACTTAGCTGCAATGTGGGTTGAGCGGGACGTAAGACGTGCACACATTGTAAGAGAAGTGGCGGGTAACGACGTGAAAGTTATGCTCGATGCCAATCAACAATGGACATTGCCACAGGCATTGGATGTTTGCAAACAATTACAGTCCATGAACCCCTATTGGATTGAAGAACCCACTCATCCCGATGATATTTTGGCACACAAAACATTGGCAGATGCTATTGCGCCCACCAAGTTGGCTTTGGGCGAACATGTACCCAATAGAATTATTTTCAAAAATTATTTACAGACAAAATCTGCTGGGTTTATTCAAGCAGATGCTGTACGAGTGGGTGGTGTAAGTGAGTTTATTACAGTGAGTTTATTGTGTAAAAAATATGGTGTACCCGTAGTACCCCATGTGGGCGATATGGGACAATTGCACCAACACCTTGTGCTTTTCAACCACATCAAATTAGGTCACGAAGCATTGTTTTTGGAACATATCCCACATCTACAAAAACATTTCGTAAACCCTGTAAAAATTGAACATGGGGTGTATGTTACACCACAAGAAATTGGCAGTAGTTGCGACCTCCCGTAGGGGCAATCCCTTGTGGTTGCCCTTTCAATTGCGTTGCCCAATCTATTAATGGGGTTGCCCAATCCCATTTGATTGTCCTTTCGTGGTTTTATTGATTATTAAAACAGGGCAACCACAAGGGTTTGCCCCTACCATTACAATTTATAAAAATGAAACGATTTTGCCTTGCCCTTGACCTAAAAGACGACGAACACTTAATTGCAGAATATGAACGCTACCACCAAAGCGATGTGATCTGGCCTGAAATTATTGCTGGCATCAAACAATGCAATGTACTTGAAATGGAGATTTATAGAAATGGCAACCGCCTGATGATGATACTCGAAACCAATGATACTTTCGACTTGGCAAAAGATTTCGCTCTCATGGCTACGCTTCCTAGACAAAAAGAATGGGCAGAACTAATGCTCACTTTTCAGCAACGGTTGCCTTTTGCCGGTGAGGGCGAACATTGGGCGCTAGTGAAACAAATATTTCACCTAAATTCCTTATAGTTCATTTTAATTAAAATAATGAAACAAGATTCTTCTAAACAAACCAGCATTATAGTTCCTCTTTTGATTGTTATGTGCCTGATGTTCTTTTGGAACATGAGCCGAAATATCAACGATATTTTGATTCCCCATTTAAAAAGGGCTTGCCAATTGACGGACTTACAGTCTTCATTAATTCAATCTGCATTTTTTGGTGCTTATTTTTTAATGGCACTTCCTGCTGGTCAATTCATCCAAAAAAAGGGGTATCGGGCGGGGATGATTGTGGGTTTATTAACTGCGGCTGCTGGGTCAGCTATGTTTTATCCCGCTGCCCAAATGCTCTATTATCCTCTTTTCTTATTGGCATTGTTTATCATGGCGGCTGGCTTCACTTTTTTGGAAGTAACTGCAACCCCTTATATCTCAAAACTTGGCGATGCGGATGGTGCATCAAGTAGGTTAAGTCTTTCTGCGGCCATTGGTTCTGTGGGTGCTACCATTGCTCCTTATGTGGGTTCCTTGTTGTTATTGCACGAAAAAGACATTCCTCAATCTGCCATCAATGCATTTACTCCTACCCAATTGCAGTCATTCCTTTCTGGTGAAGCAAACCTTGTAAAACTGCCTTATCTCGCTTTGGCGGCTTTGTTTACTGCAATGGGCATCCTTTTATGCTTTATAAAACTGCCTACTATCAAGGATGAAGAACAACAAACAAAACAATCGCTTAATAAAATCTTCCAATTTCCACACACCATGCTTGGCGTGCTTGCAGTATTCTGTTATGTAGGGGCAGAAGTGGGCATCGTAAGTTTTTTAATCCGCTATTCAAAATCATTGAACTTATCTGGATTAACTGAACAGAAATCGGCATTATTTATCTCCATATTTATGGGGTTGGTGCTTGCTGGTCGTTTGGTTGGTTCTTTCCTACTCAAAAAAATCGCTCCCCCAAGAATGTTGGTCATTTCAGCCCTAGGTGCTTTTTTATTGGTATGCCTAGCTATGCAATCCAATGGCTATTTCTCCTTATGGTCATTGGCGTTTATTGGTTTATTTACTTCCATCATGTATCCCATTGTTTTCACTTTAAGTATCAAAGATTTAGGGGGATATACCAAAACAGCTTCTTCCTTATTAATAATGGGCATTGTAGGTGGTGCCATTGTTCCTCCAATTATGGGGCAAATCTCTGATACTGTCGGAATTAAATATGCCTTCATTGCGCCATTGGTTTGCTATGCGTATGTTTTATATTTTGCTTTAAAAGGTCATTCAATTCAAAAAAATAATAAAGATTAACGTTATGAAAAAGTACATTCTAGTAGTGGCTATTTGCTTATTACAATTGGGTTTGTTTGCCCAAACTTTTAAAACCAAAGAAGAACGGTTGGCTTGGTGGCAAGATGCCAGATATGGGATGTTTATTCATTGGGGACCCATTTCACTAAAAGGAACAGAAATTAGTTGGTCTCGAGGCAATCAAGTTCCTGTTGATGTGTATGATAGTTTATACAAAAGTTTCAATCCCATCCATTTCAATGCAGAAGAATGGGTGAGTGTGGCCAAAGCCGCAGGTATGAAATACATTGTCCTCACCACCAAACACCACGATGGCTTTTGCCTTTGGGATACCAAACAAACCAATTACAACATCATGCAAACTCCTTTTAAAAGAGATGTGGTGAAAGAATTGTCTGAAGCCTGCAAAAAACAGGGAATGCCATTTGGTGCTTATTACTCCACGTGCGATTGGTACCATCCCGATTTTCCACTCACAAGTCCTGGCGGAAAAACCAGCCGTACTACTAGTAATCTGGATGCTTATACTAGTTATTTAAAAAGACAAATTGCCGAATTAATGCTCAATTATGGACCACTTGCCACACTTTGGTTTGATGTGCCTCAGAAATTCGATGCTGTCCGTGGGCAAAGTGTAATTGATTTTGCACACATCATCCAACCCGATATTATCATCAACAACAGAACTGGCGCAAAAGGCGATTATGAAACCCCTGAACAAAGAGTAGGCAAACTGCAAATGGAAACGCCTTGGGAAACTTGTATGACCATCGGAAAGCAATGGAATTATAAACCCAATGAACAGGTGAAATCTTTAAAACAATGTTTAAATGGATTAATACTAAGTGCCGCTGGCAATGGAAATTTCTTGTTTAATGTGGGGCCTTCGCCTTTGGGAGTGATTGAAGCTGACCAAGTGGCAAGACTAAAAGAAATGGGCGGATGGTTGCAGAAAAATGGCGAATCAATCTATGGAACAAATGGTGGACCTTACCTTCCCGGACGAAATATTGCTAGCACCCGCAAGGGCAATGTTGTTTATCTACATATTCTAAATTGGAAAAACAATATGGTTACACTGCCTGCACTCCCTGCTAAAATATTGGGGGCTACATTATTAAATGGCGAGAAAGTAGCGTTCAAATTAGCAAACAACAACCTAAGTTTCCAAATACCACAAGCAAAGAGAGACAGTATTTCTACTATCATTAAACTACAATTAGATACACTTGCCATCTCCCTTCCACTAATTGACCCTTTAGACGATTATATAGCCACTGCCTCCAATGTTGCCAAGAAGAATCAAGCTGATTTATTGGTGGATAGAAGTAAAGACAATCTTTCTAAATGGACAACGGTAGATTCAGTTCGTCAAGCTTGGATACAAATTGACCTTCGGAAACCTCGCCCAATAGATGCCGTGATTATTAATGAGGCAAACAATAGCCATATCACCCAATTCACCATTGAGTATAAAAATGGCCGCGAGTGGGTAAAAATTGGCGAAGGGAATTCAATTGGAGAGGAACTAACCACCCAGTTTAAAAAGATTACAACTCAATTTATCAGATTGAACATTCTAGATGCTTCCAAAGCCCCCGCACTTTTGGAAATAGATGTGCACGAAGTGGAATAAATAACTTTTTAAGTATTCATATGGATATCTTATTTATCTAATAATGACATAGATGATCAATTATTCAGGATATGTCTCCAAGGAGCAAAAAAACGGGGCTTGACGCTATCAATAGGAGTTAGGTATCAGTGCTTAAGGGGTAATTCTCCATTCTCAACTCTCAATTCTCCATTCGTAAACCCCCATTGCCCCCTATTTTCACCCGCTAACTATTGGTAGATGTACACAATTGAAACAAACTTGGCCGTTCTAGCAACACGGGCAAAAGAAAAAGAAGCCGAAAATGATGCGTTTGGCTTTTTTTTAAAGGGGAATAATCTAAAGGAAGATGTGGATGGATTGGTACAGCAACTTGAAGCCAGCGTGAGTAGCCAGATTGACTGTACTGCTTGCGGCAATTGTTGCAAGAGCTTAATGATTAATGTAACTGAGGAGGAAGCAGACCGCGTATCTCACCATCTCCAAATCGAGCGTGCAGAGTTTGACCAAAAATACCTTGAAAAAGGAAGTTCCTTGATGGTTATCAATACCATCCCCTGTCATTTTCTAGAGGGTAGTGTGTGTACTATTTATGAACAACGATTTGCTGGTTGTAGAGAATTTCCTGCTTTGCATTTACCTGATTTCAAAAAAAGATTGTTTACCGTGTTTGCTCATTATGCCCGATGCCCCATTATATATAACGTGGTGGAGCAGCTAAAAGTGAGTACAGGATTTTTCTCTTAGAATTGTTTGCTTATATAAATAGGTCGATAATTTAGTGGTATTACCTACCATAAATTTATCGACCTAGAATATATCTATGAAAAATTGGTTGCGCCATCTTGGACAACTATTTTTTCAAATCCTTATCCTCCTAATACCTTTTTTCCTACAGCGAAAGTCTGCCTTAGTTTGGGTTTACACTGGCCGCCTCTACGATAGAATTACGATTAACCGAAGAAAATGGAGCATGCCTATAATTCAATAGTAATACCCACATCAGGAAGCAACAATGTTTTTTCTGCTGCTGCAAAAGCAGATAAGGCAGCCTCTTTGTCTATTTTAATGTAGCCAAAAGTATCGTAATGCACACCAACAATTTTGTCCACCTGAGCAAACTTGGCAGCGTGAACCGCATCAGCTACGTCCATTGTAAAATGTCCACCGATGGGTAAAACCGCAAAGGAAAGCTTGGCCCATAATGGAATCAACTGCATATCCATGGTTAAAGCAGTGTCCCCCGCTATGTAAAAATCTCCTTCTTCGGTGTTGAAAACAAAACCCATAGGATTGCCTCCATTGCTGCCATCAGGTAATGAGGAGGAATGAACCGCATTTACACCCTTGGCCTTGCCAAATGGAAACTGGATAAAACCACCATGATTCATAGGTAAGGTATTCGTAACCCCTTGGTTGCCTAACCAACCGGCAATTTCAGCGGCACAAACCACGGTGGCACCAGTGCGCTTGGCAATGCTGGCTAAGTCAGACACATGGTCGCCATGGCCATGCGTAACAAAAATAAAATCTGCTTCAATGGTGTCAGCCAACGCTGCATTGGCCAATGGATTGCCATTAAAAAATGGATCGAACAATATTTTCTTTCCTTGAACGTCAACTAAAAAAGTGGCGTGGCCGTAATAAGTAAACTTCATCAGTTTTGTATTTTAAAATGTATAAAATTGTTTGGAAGCAAATTAAACTAACAATGCTTCATCAACATTGTTAACTCGCTATTATTAATTTATAAACAACTCAACCATTAACAACTATTATATGAAAAATGGATTCGCCTGGTGGATAATTGCTTTCCTGCTGCTTGTGCTAGATGTATATGTATTCCAAGCAGTGAAAACAGTAAGCCAGCACCAAAATTCCCTCCAGAAAAATATTATTCAAGGTATTTATTGGGGCTTCTCCATTGTTACCATTGCACTCTTATTGTCCATGCCTTACCTACAATCGCTGCAAACCAATAAGTTTTTCAGAAACTATATTTTCTCCATCATTGCAGGTTTGTTTTTTGCCAAAGTGGTAGGAAGTTCGGTGTTGTTGATAGACGACCTACGCCGATTGTTTACTTGGATTGTTCAAATGGTTGCCCCAAAAAATACGATTACCACTCTTGCCACTGAAGGGGAAGGAGCTATCCCTCGATCGGTATTTTTAAGCTGGCTGGGGCTAGGCTTGGGTGGTGGATTATTTGGCACCTTGCTTTATGGGTTCAACAATAAATACAAGTATCAATTAAAAAGAATAACCCTCACTTTTCCCAAACTACCTGCTGCATTTAAAGGGTTGAAAATCATACACATTAGTGATGTGCACAGTGGCAGTTTTAACGATAAAACCGCGGTAAACAAAGGCATTGATTTGATACTCCAACAAAAAGCAGACATCATACTTTTTACAGGCGACTTAGTAAACGACCGACACGAAGAAATGCTAGATTATACCAATGTATTTAATAGGCTAAACGCGCCGATGGGGGTGTACAGTGTGTTAGGCAATCATGATTATGGCGATTATTTAAACTGGCCGAGCGAAACTGCCAAAAAGCAGAACTTAGAAAAACTACAGTTGCTGCAACAACAGATGGGCTGGAAATTGCTGATGAACGAGCATGTGGTTTTTGAGCGGGGGAAGGATAAAATTGCTTTACTAGGAATAGAAAATTATGGGGCTAAAGGTCGGTTTCCTAAATATGGTAAGATGGACAAAGCCTATCCCGGCACGGAGCAAATACCCTTTAAAATACTCATGAGCCACGACCCTAGCCATTGGGATGCACAAGTAAAAACGACCTATCCGGATATAGATTTGATGTTAAGCGGTCATACCCACGGCATGCAATTCGGCATTGAAAACCCTTATTTCAAATGGAGTCCAGTAAAATGGATGTACAAGCAATGGGCTGGTTTGTACGAAGACGGACACCAAAAATTATATGTAAACCGTGGTTTTGGATTTATTGGCTACCCTGGCAGGGTGGGTATTCTCCCAGAAATTACGGTAATTACCTTAGCTTAGGTATTAGTGTAGAACCAATTGCAAAAACCCCTCAGGTTATGGTAAGCCTGAGGGGTTTTTTATGCTAGCGCAAACAGGTTTTGAATACCTGTCTGCGCTAGCTATAATTAATCCAATTCAATATCAAACAGTACTTTTTACGCACTTATGCATCTTTTCAACGGTTGCATAGAAGTTTTTCGCTTTTACGGTGTCAAACTGCAATACAGTTGATGTTTGATAAATACTAACTACCGAAAAACAAATTACATGCGCTAAATTAACAAAGTGTAAAAATATCTTGTAATCAATACCAGGAAAACATTCCAGTTCCCTCTCCTTTGGAGAGGGGTTGGGGTGAGGTTTAAATTATGGGTGCGAAAAACTTTTATGCATCTTTTCAACTTTTATTGAGTTTCAAAACCTAAAAAGTTATACTCATTAGAAAATGGTTTGCAAAAAAAATCGCTATAATCTTCGTGATTCCCTCTCTTTTGGAGAGGGTTAGGGTGAGGTCTAATTCGCAAACTATTTTCTATTCAGTATAAAGAAGGAGGCGAACAACTATTATGCACTAATTCATTTTCCTCAATTCAGTTGTATCATAACCACATAAGAGGCGGCTTTCCTTCCAAATGAATGAATTACACAACCATTTTCTGCTATTGTATAACAGCATTCATCCCACTCACAGCCAATTTTGCATCTTGGTAATTGTGCCACTAGAATGAATGAATGCAACAGATTTATGTCAACAAACCTTGCAATTGAATTGGTATTGGTTATTGGAGTGGCAATAGTGTTATTATTATTCTGGAAAAATAAGAAAGACGAGCGTTTGCTAAATCCTGACGACGAAGACGCCGTGGATGAAAACAGGATGGATCATGACCGACGAAAAGAAAGGTTATAACCAAAGGGGAAAGGTTGTTTAGATACTAATGTTTCAAAAAGTAGAAGCAAGTTGACATTTTTTTAATTTCTTTCGAAGGAAATAAAAAAAGAGTCGTACAAGTGTTCGTGCCATTAGAGCGAATGCGACTATCATCACAATTGGTAAAGTGTTAGTCGCAATTCGTGCATTCGAGGCATTACCCTAAAATGGAAATATTCAGCATGCTTTTTCGGCCATTTAATTACGCTTCTTCCTTAATTATTTTCAACGAACAATCATAAAATGAAATATCTCCTCCATATCCTATTTATGGTAACTGGCGTAATAAATGGTACTGCACAAACAGACAGTTTATTATCTAGCTTACAAGACAGCACCACTACCCAGCAAACGCTTTTTCCCAACAAAATGTTGTTCACGCAACGATTGCTATGGGGCGAACATGGATGGGCAAGATTCGGCAAAGCGGTAACTCCTGCCGTAAGGGTATTAGACATGCGCATAAGAAGAAAGATGTTAGTGGCGCACCAAGTGTTAGGTTTTGTTACCCTCGCTGGATTTATTGGGCAAGCAATTGTCGGGCCTCAACTGTATGCCGACCCACACAATAAAAGCACCAAGAGCCTGCACAGTACTTTGGCCGCAACTGTTAATACTACTTATTCGCTCACGGCGTTAATGAGTCTTTTTGCACCACCGCCAATGATCAATCGGGATAAAGGCATCACCTCCATTCGGTTGCATAAATGGCTTGCTGTTGCCCATTTGTCAGGCATGGTGGCCACCAATATTTTGGCGGCGGCTTTGGAAGGCAACCCCAGTATTAGGCCCTACCACCGTGCGGCAGCCTATGTAACTTTTGCCTCTTTTGCCGCAGCAATCATTGTTTTAAAATTGTAGCTATGAAAAATGTTGGGTTGGTTCTTTTGGGGCTGATGGTGTACATCTTTCCCCAAAAAAAGTCTTTGGAAATAAGAACTGCAAGGTTAGATAAAGTAAAATCCTCCATCACCTACAGCATGTCGCATCCGATGCACAATTGGGATGGGGTGAGCAAAGAAGTAGATGGCTTAGTACAATTTGATGCCCAATCGGGTAAAATTGTAAAAGTGGCGGCAGTGGCTAAGATTGCATCTTTTGACAGCAAGAATTCCAATAGAGACGCTCATGTATTGGAAGTGACGGAAGCAATTAAATATCCCTCAGTAACTTTTGTTACAACATTAGTGAAAGATGATGGAACTACCTTAGATGTGTTGGGTAAAGTAACCTTCCACAACGTTACAAAAACAATACATTTTGTTGCCGCTGCAAAAACAGAAGAAAAGAGAAGAATATTAACAGGCAACTTTATGGTAATGCTGGAAGATTTTAATATCGAGAGACCTTCTTTAATGATGATCAAAACGGCTAATGAAATGAAAACGGCATTTTACCTAGAGTACCCGTTGTAAAGCTTGTAGTTCTTTTAGCTAATCAGGCATAAGTGGTAATATCTCATTATGGCTAATTTCTGAAATGGAAATGTTAATAGACTGTAGCATATCCGAGATAACTGGGGGTAAAAGGGGTGCATAAAAGTTTTTCGTTTTGCCCTTCGCCTTCGGAGAGGGGTTGGGGTGAGGTTTAACTGATAACTGCGAAAAACTATTATGCACCCGGTAAAAGTCAAGATAATTACAGCATAAGTCAGGGTAGCTAAGGCATAAGCCAAGGTAACTGAGGCATAAGTCAGGGTAGCTAAGCCGTATTTAGCAGTAACTGTTGCGTATTTAGTGGTAACTGAGGTGTATTTAGTGGTAACTGAGGTGTATTTAGTGGTAACTGAGGTGTATTTAGTGGTAACTGAGGTGTATTTAGT
>JAIXOJ010000108.1 GCA_027486835.1 Chitinophagaceae bacterium | reverse complement strand
CCTCGCATTACGAATGTTGTGCCTCGCATTACGAATGTGGTGCCTCGCATTACGAATGTGGTGCCTCGCATTACGAATATGGTGCCTCGCATTACGAATGTGATGACTCGCATTACGAATGTGGTGCCTCGCATTACGAATGTGATGCCTCGCATTACGAATGTGGTGCCTCGCATTAAGAATGTGGTGCCTCGCATTAAGAATGTGGTGCCTCGCATTACGAATGTGATGACTCGCATTACGAATGTGATGCCCTCGCATTGGGATACCAAAAACCACTGAGACATTGGGTTTTAACATTTACATTTCCCAAGTTCATTTTTCGCTTTCAAAGAATATTACTCAAGCACTTTATTTTTTACCGAAACAATGCTATTTCTAAAGCAATATCATTAACTAAACACACATTCCATAAAGTTGCCTAATCGTCTTGATTTACCTAACGACCTAGCAAAAAGGACTATCAGATCAAATTTTTCAACTTTCTTTAAAACCATTACAATGAGTGCATAAAAATTTTTTCGTAGTTTTTAGTTGAACCTCACCTCAACCCCTCTCCGAAAAGCGAAGGGCAAAACGAAAAACTTTAATGCACCCCTATCAGACAGCGATACTAGACTATAGAACTGCTATACAAGCCTCCCATAGCAGACCTAATTATTGCTTTGAACTGTGTTGAATCAGGAGTTATATTTCAAACAAAAAAAGGAGCTACTCGCCCCTCTTTTACTTATTTTCTTTCGAACCAGATAACTTAAAATGATCAATACCTTCTTCTATCGTTAGTTGTATTGGAATTACGTTTTCCAGAAGATTGGTTATTTCCACGGGAGAATTGGTTACGTTGGTTGAAGCCCTGTTGAGGTTTTGGAGTGGGAACGTAAGGTGCGGTTTCGTCCATAACAAAAGGATGTTCTGTATCTACAGGGATGTTTTTTCCAATCACTTTGTGAATATCACGCAGAAATTCTTTTTCTTCCATATCGCAGAAAGAATAAGCAATGCCGCTGAAACCTGCTCTTCCAGTTCTACCTATACGGTGAACGTAGGTTTCTGGAATGTTGGGTAGTTCAAAGTTGATAACGTGTGAAAGTTCATCAATATCGATTCCTCTAGACGCAATATCTGTGGCTACTAAAACCCGATTTTTACCACTTTTAAAATTGTTTAGGGCATCTTGACGGGCATTTTGTGATTTGTTACCATGAATTGCCTGTGTTTGTATGCCTTGTTTTACTAAATGCTCGGCCACTTTATTTGCACCATGTTTTGTTCGGGTAAATACCAGAGCACTACTTATTTGATTGTTTTGCAACAAATGCACCAGTAAATCTTTCTTTTTGCCTTTGTCCACATAAAACAACACTTGCTCAATAGTATCTGCTGTTGATGAAACAGGTGATACTTCCACTTTTACAGGTTGAGTGAGTATGCTATTTGCCAATTGCTGTATATCACTTGGCATAGTTGCAGAGAAAAATAAGGTCTGCCTTTTTGCAGGAATCTTGGTAATAATTCTTTTTACGTCATGGACAAAACCCATATCAAGCATACGGTCGGCTTCGTCTAAAACAAATGTGGTCAACTGGTTTAATTGAATATATCCTTGGTTCATCAAATCTAGCAATCTACCTGGCGTAGCAATGATAATATCCGTACCTCTTTGTAAACCAATAACTTGTTGGTGTTGGTTTACACCGCCGAAAATAACTAAATGCTTACACTTTAAATGTCTGCCATATGCTTCAAGGCTTTCACCAATTTGAATGGCTAATTCCCGAGTAGGAGTTAAAATCAAAACTTTAATGCTGGTAGATGGACTACTTTTCTTTTGTGCATCTAATAATTGTAAAATAGGAATGGAAAAAGCTGCAGTTTTACCAGTGCCAGTTTGTGCACAACCTAAGATATCTTTTCCTAAGAGTACTTGTGGGATGGCTTGAGATTGAATGGGTGTTGGGATGGAATAGCCTTCTTCTTGAAGTGCTTTGAGAATAGGACTAATCAGTCCCATGTCGTTAAATGTCATCTAAATAAAGGGTTAATATAAGCAGATATTTCAGATTTTAATTGCTGAAATGAAAACGCTTAATTTGGTATAAAAATGTGCTCAAGACCATATTCGAAAATGAATGATGGCTTTTGTAAAAGCTTGCATTATGTGTATATCTGGAGAAGTTTACTTTAATGCGGTTATTAATCTAAGCAATATGTTCTTGAAACGGGGGTTATCACATATATAGGAAGACGGATTACCTTTCTATGTTTGTTGCAAATGTGCAGGTAAAAATTTTAAGAAACAAAGGTTTAACAGACGAAATGTAAATGGACACCAAAAACAGGCCTCAAATTCATTGCAATAAGAAGATTTTTCAGCAAAATATTGTGCGTTTACACCTTTATTTGCTTGCATCTGAGACATTATTATACTCTAAATTATTAACCAAATGATTGATTATCAAAACCTAGTTACCAACCATTCTGCAACCCTAATTGAAAAACTATTGACCCATCTATTATCGCAAAAAACGGTGGATATTCGTTTCGATTATTTAGAGCAAGACCAGTGGTCTATTATCTCCATGCATCAATATGAGGAAGATTTAGAAATCTCTTTGCGGCTTCATTTGAATGATGTGTATGATTTGTTTTTGGGCTATTACGACGATGACGATGAATTTCATGAAATTATTCACCTAATGAATGATGAAGAAAAAAAGTCATTGCCACCTGTATTAAAAAAAGCGATGAAGAAAGTATTGGATGATGAAGAAGGCATCAATTTGCTTTGCCATTTTTTAAATGCACCAATAAAAAAATAGTCAATTATTATGATGGAGATCAATTTGTAGATGGGTAATAGAGGCTTTTTAGGTAAAAAATCAGGAATGATTATTATTAAGGGTCAATCCCTACTTTTGCCGTCCTTAAATAAAATAAAAATATGGCAACAACAGCAGACATCAGCCGCGGTTTGATAATCAAATTGGATGGCAATCTGTATAGTGTAGTAGAATTTGGTGAAAATAAAACCGCAAGAGCGGCTGCCAAAGTTTGGGCGAAATTGAAAGGCGTAGATAACAAAAGGATGATTGAAAAAACCTGGAATAGTGGTGAGACAATTTTTCCAATCCGTGTTGAGAAAAAAACCTATCAATATCTTTATAAAGATGAATCAGGGTATAATTTAATGAACACAGAAACTTACGAACAGATCGTATTAGGCGAGGAAATGATTGATGCACCCCAGTTTCTTAAAGATAGTAGCGAGGTTTTTGTTTTTGTAAATACAGAAACAGAATTACCAATTGGGGCAGAACTTCCAGAAAAAATTGTAGTTAGAATCACTTATTGTGAACCTGGCCTCAAGGGTGATACAGCAACTAGGGCTACTAAATCGGCAACTATTGAAACTGGAACTACTGTAAATGTTCCATTGTTTGTGGATGAAGGTGAGCTTATTAGGGTAAATACCAAAACTGGTGAATATCTTGAGCGAGTGAAAGAATAAAATGGTTTTTAAATGATAAAAGGATGGGGTGATTAATAATTGCCCCATCTTTCTTTTTTTTAATCCCAGCATATTTTGTGAAGTGTTGATTCATTTTAGCTTTTTTAAACTTAATTTTTCCCCATAAAAAGTTTCGCTTTGCAATTAATTGCTACTTTGCCAACGCTCAAAAATATTGTGAACATTTTCTTTAAATTAACGAACCGATTACATACTGTATAAAAATAACCACATGGATTTAAAACAGATTCACGATTTAATCAAACTAATAAATAAAAGCAATATTGGCGAAATCAGTATTGAGGATAAAGATGGTAAAGTTACTATCAAACAAAAAGAAGACCACTTAGTGCAATCTGCACCTGCTGCTATACCTCATCAGGTATATCAAATTGCACCACCTACTGTAACTAATCAAACTATAGACAATGCTGCTGAGCCTTCATCAGCACCAGTAAATCAAACCGCACACAAACCATTAACAGATAATTTGGTAACTATAAAAAGTCCCATGATTGGTACTTTTTATCGCAAGCCTGGACCGGACAAACCCAATTTTTTAGAAATTGGTACAGAGATTACACCGGGTAAAGTAATTTGTATCATAGAAGCAATGAAACTTTTCAATGAAATTGAATCTGAGGTGAGCGGAGTTATCGTTAAAATTTTAGTAGAAGATAATAGCCCTGTTGAGTATGACCAACCACTTTTCTTAGTAGAGCCTTAACAATAAACTTTTTGTATGGCGTATTTACACTTATGGTGATAAATACGCCATTTTATTTGCTAGTTACTAGGTTTAACCTTTTTTATGGAAAACCTAAAGGCGTATTACCAAATAATTGGTTAATGTAATGCACCTACATTTTTTGCATTTACAAATGCATCTAAACAGTTTTTATTTTAACTAAATTACACTATGTTTAAAAAAATATTAATAGCTAACAGAGGAGAAATTGCACTTAGGGTAATTAGAACATGCAGAGAAATGGGCATTAAAACTGTTGCCGTTTACAGTACCGCCGATAAGGACAGTCTGCATGTTCGGTTTGCAGATGAAGCAGTGTGTATTGGCAAACCTCCAAGTGTTGATTCATATCTGAACATTCCCCACATAATGGCAGCAGCAGAGATTACTAATGCCGATGCCATACATCCTGGGTATGGATTTCTTGCTGAAAACAGTAAGTTCTCACAGATTTGCGCAGATCACAATATAAAATTCATTGGGCCAACACCAGAAATGATCAACGCCATGGGCGATAAAATAACGGCTAAAGAAACAATGATTAAGGCTGGTGTGCCAGTTGTTCCTGGCAGTGGAGGCTTGTTGCAAAGCTTAGAGGAGGCGAAACAATTAGCTAAAGATAAAGTAGGCTATCCGGTTATTCTAAAAGCAACTGCTGGAGGCGGAGGTAAAGGAATGCGGGTAGTTTGGAACGAAGCGGAAATGGAAAAAGCTTACAATTCTGCAAAGATTGAAGCGGCAGCATCCTTTAAGAACGATGGCATTTACATGGAAAAATTTGTGGAAGAACCCCGCCACATAGAAATTCAGGTTGCTGGTGACCAATATGGTACAGTTTGCCATTTAAGTGAAAGGGATTGTTCCATCCAAAGAAGACATCAGAAATTGGTAGAGGAAAGTCCATCGCCATTTATGACACCACAATTGCGGAAAGATATGGGCGATGCTGCCATTAAGGCTGCACAAGCTATCAACTACGAAAGTGTGGGTACAATTGAGTTTCTGGTAGATAAACACCGCAATTTCTATTTTATGGAAATGAATACCCGTATCCAAGTGGAGCATTGTGTTACAGAAGAAGTGGTCAACTTCGATTTGATAAAGGAACAAATCAAGATAGCTATGGGACATAAAATTTCTGGTAAAAACTATGAACCCAAAATGCACGCTATTGAATGTAGAATTAATGCAGAAGATCCTTATAATGATTTTAGACCTTCACCTGGAAAAATTACTACACTTCATACGCCAGGTGGTCACGGTGTAAGAGTAGATAGCCATGTTTATGTTGGCTACGTAATCCCACCTTATTACGATAGTATGATTGGAAAGCTGATTACTGTTGCCCAAACAAGGGAAGAAGCAATAGATGCCATGTACCGTGCTTTGAGTGAATACGTAATTGAAGGAGTAAAAACTACAATTCCATTCCATTTGCAATTAATGAAAAATGAAGATTTCCGGAGCGGTAACTTCAATACTAAATTCTTAGAAAGTTTTACAATGAAGTAAATACTATTTATTGACATAAGGGGTTATCTGCATTCTTTTATAGAATTCGATAACCCTTTTTTTATGATTTTTATTGATTATTTTATTCGAAAACCCCATTTTATGATTAAAAAATTATTTGCTTATTCGTGTGTAGGAGTTGTATTATTTGCTTCTACTCTTCCATTAAATGCGCAAGATAAAACACAAGCCAACCACAAATTATTGCCCAATAATCCATTTTACAGCCCAAGCAAATTACCCTTTCAAGTGCCTGACTTTTCAGTAATTAAAAACGCTGATTACAAAGAGGCATTGGAAGCAGGTATCGAGGAACAAATGGCTGAAATTCAAACTATCGCAAATAACAAGGCGCTCCCTACCTTTCAAAACACATTAGTGGCTCTTGAAAAAACAGGCCAGTTGCTTACGAGGGCAAACAATGCTTTCAATTTAGTATCCGGAGCTAACACGAATCCTGAATTACAGGAATTACAAGAGCTAATAGCACCAAAACTTACTGCCATTCAAGACGCCATTTATTTAAATAGTAAATTGTTTAAGCGAGTAGAAACTATTTATAATAATAGGGCTACATTAAACCTAGATGCGGAATCGAAAAGATTATTAGCGTACCAGTACCAACAATTTCTGATGGCTGGTGCTAAGTTGAGTTATGAAGAAAAAGAAAAATTAAAACAGCTAAATGCTGAAGAGGCATCCCTTGGAGCAAAATTTGGCAATCAATTATTAGCTGCGGCAAAGGTTGGAGCTTTAGTAGTGGACAATATCGATGATTTAAAAGGATTATCGGTTAATGATTTAGATGTTTATGCGCAAAATGCAAAAGCAAAAAAACTTGAAGGAAAGTGGTTGATCCCTTTAAAAAATACGACTCAGCAGCCTGCATTGCAATCATTGCAAGTAAGGCAGACCAGGGAAAACCTCTTTAAAGCTTCCTGGAGTAGGGCTGAAAAAAATGATTCAAACGATACCCGTGTCCTTATTGCAAAGATTGCGAGTATAAGGGCAGAAAAAGCAAAATTGATGGGCTTCGAAAGTTATGCTGCTTGGAAACTTCAAGACCAAATGGCAAAAACACCAGCTGCTGTGAATGATTTCTTTGCTAAGCTAATTCCTTCAGTTACCAAAAAGGCAAAACTGGAGGCAGCCGAAATACAGAAATTTATGGACGAACAAAAGGCTGGTATCACATTAGAACCTTGGGACTGGGATTATTATGCAGAGCAGGTGAGAAAAGCAAAATATAACTTAGATGAAAAAGAGGTAAAGCCTTATTTCCAACTAAACATGGTATTAGAAAGAGGTGTGTTCTTTGCGGCCAAGCAAATATATGGACTTACATTTAAGGAAAGAAAAGACATACCCGTTTATCAGTCAGATGTTCGTGTTTTTGAAGTATTGGATAAAGATGACAAAACATTTGCCCTGTTTTACTGCGATTATTATAAACGCGACAATAAAAATGGCGGTGCTTGGATGAGTAATTTAGTTGGACAATCGAAATTATTGGGTACAAAACCTGTGATTTATAATGTTTGTAATTTTAGTAAACCTTCGGAAGGTCAACCTGCATTAATTAGCTTCGACGATGTTACTACCATGTTTCATGAATTTGGTCATGCATTACATGGATTATTCGCAAATCAACAGTATCCTACCCTTTCAGGTACTAATGTAGCCCGTGACTATGTAGAATTTCCTTCTCAGTTCAATGAACATTGGGCATTACACCCAACTGTCTTGAAAAACTATGCTGTACACTACCAAACGGGGGAAACTATACCACAGAGTTTAATTGATAAAATTAAGAGAGCTGGTTCTTTTAACGGAGGTTATAAACTAACAGAGGCAATTGCTGCAGCTTCTCTTGATTTACAGTGGCATAACCTAAAACCAGGAACTAACATTTTAGATGCCGGGAATTTTGAGAAAGAATCGCTTTTAAAATCTGGTTTAAATTTATCACAAGTTCCTCCTCGTTACCGTTCTTCTTACTTTCTTCACATTTGGGGTAATGGATATGCTGCTGGTTATTATGCTTATCAATGGACAAAAATGTTAGAAGAGGATGCGTATTCTTGGTTTGAGGAAAATGGGGGATTAACCCGAGCAAACGGACAACGTTTTAGAGATTTAATACTTTCAAAGGGAAATAGTGAGGATTATAACACGATGTTCCTAAAATTTCGCGGGCATCAGCCAGACATAAAAGCTATGCAAAAGTATTTGGAGCTTCCAAAATAATTTACTCTTTAAATAATGATGAAAAGCTTTGAGATAGCTGAATCTACAGCAATCTCAAAGCTTTTTTATTGATAAATAATGGGTTGAGCATCATCAATTCCGAATCACAAAAGCCTTTACCAGCAAGGGTTCTAGCTAAATGGAATTAGTTTGAGGCAAGGATTAAGGATAAAACACGCTTTCTACTGCTGAAATCTGATGATTATGTTTGCACTACAAATAAAGAGTAACAATTACTGCTTCATTTGGGTTTTCTAAGTTATGCTCACTTCTAAAAAGCAACAACTAGATTTTTCGAAGATTTTTCATATGGCAAAGCAATCGTTAGAGGTCGTCCTGTTTCTACAGGGAGACCTTTTTTTATGTCTACAATTATGTTGTTTGTAATCTTTTATGGGCAAGATAACGCGTTGAGCATCATCAATTCTACATTTCAAAAGCCTTTACCAGCAAGCATTCCAGCATAATAAAATTCGTTTGAAGCAAGGATTAAAACGAAAACACGCATTCTATTCCTAATTTCAGAAGATTATGTTTGCATTACAATAGTGGAGTTAATTATTACTTCATTTGAGTTCAACAAGTTATGCTTACTTTTAAAAAGCAACAACTAGATTTTTCGAAGATTTTCATATGGCAAAGCAATCGTTAGAGGTCGTCCTGTTTCTACAGGGAGACCTTTTTTTATGTCCACAATTATGTTGTTTGTAATCTTTTATGGGCAAGATAACCCGTTGAGCATCATCAATTCTACATTTCAAAAGCCTTTACCAGCAAGCATTCCAGCATAATAAAATTCGTTTGAAGCAAGGATTAAAACGAAAACACGCATTCTATTCCTAATTTCAGCAGATTATGTTTGCATCACAAATAGTGGTGGTAATTACGACTTCATTTAAGTTCTACAAGTTATGCTCACTTTTAAAAAGCAACACTAGATTTTTCGAAGATTTTTCATATGGCAAAGCAATCGTTAGAGGTCGTCCTGTTTCTACAGGGAGACCTTTTTTTATGCCCCTACTTTTAGTTCAACCAGCTTTTGAAATATTTTATTGACTTGTTGATTAGAATTAAAAAAAAAGCTTTCACCTTTTGCAAGGGAAAGCTCTATCTAAATGCGTATTATATTCAATGTTACTTCTTAAATAATCTCCAGAAATCTAATCCCAAAGCATAAGCCATCAAGCTTAACAAAAGAATCATTCCACCCATTTGGGCATATTCCATGAATTTATCGCTAGGTTTTCTTCCAGTTATTATTTCTACAATGGTAAATAGTGCATGACCTCCGTCTAACGCTGGAATTGGAAGGATATTCATGAAAGCAAGTATTATTGAGAAGACCCCAGTTAATGTCCAAAAACGCTGCCAATCCCAACTGCTTGGGAAAGTGTTGCCAATGCTTATTACACTTCCAAGACTATCGTTTGCACTTACTTTTCCTGTAAAAATTTGCTTTAAGCCAGTAACATAATGATCGAGTGTTTCTTTACATTTTTTTGTGCCTACTGGTATTGCTTCAAAGAAGGAATATCTTTTTGTAACTGTACCAAACATTTTTCCAGGTGATACCGGCATAAAACCAATTAATCCGCCTTTTAATAAACACCTGAATGTAGCAGTATCTCCATGTCTCAATACGGTAATGGTAGCTATCGAATCTTTATATTGTTTTCTTATTTCCGTCAATTCATGGTAATAGCTAAAATAATGTTCATTAATTCCTATAACGGTATCACCCTTCAGCATTTGCCCTTTATTGATAATCGCTGTGCTTGAAACTGAATCAATTATTGCAGGAAAACGGATGTCTATAAAAGCCTCGCTAGCTTTGTTTTTTACCAATTGTTTACTTAAGTCTGCGGGGATCTCAATGGTTAATTGTTCACTACCTCGTTGTACCTGTAGTGACTTTGCTTCTTTTAAAACAATGTCGGCAGTAACTGTACCAAAATTTTCAATGGTATTCCCATCTATGGAAATAATGTTGTCCCCGTCTTTTAAACCGATACTTTTTGCTAAACTATCAGTGGCTATTCCATACTTTAGATTTTTTGTAGGCAAAAATTCTTCTCCCCAATAGGCAGTTATCCCAATAAAAATCACGATAGCTAGTACCACGTTTACAAAAACACCACCAGTCATTATAATTAAACGTTGCCATGCTGGCTTGCTTCTAAATTCAAAATCTTGCGGTGGCAATTTCATTTGTTCTTTATCCATGCTTTCATCAATCATACCTGCAATCTTGACGAAGCCTCCAAATGGAATCCAACCTATACCGTATTCTGTTTCTCCCTTGGTTACTTTAAACAAACTAAAATAGGGATTGAAAAAAAGATAGAATTTCTCTACTTTACATTTGAATAATTTGGCGGGTATAAAATGTCCTAATTCATGAAGAATTACTAAAATGGAAAAGGATAAAATAAATTGTCCTGTTTTAACGGCAATACTTCCGTAATCAATTGCTAATAATGTCATAGTGTGGTCACTACCTTTTATTGGGTGGTGTATAGAGCTATATCTTGTAAAAAATGGTTGAAAAAATGTGAAAGATAGTAACTACGTATGTAGTTACTACTTACAGGCGAATAATAGTTGCAGTAAACTCTCTAGCAAGTCCATCACTTTCAAAATAATCTTCTAAGGTTGGTTTTTCTATGAAAGGAATTTTATACAACGCTTCTTCAATCACGTTGGTCATGTCTAGAAAACCAATTTTATTCTTAATAAATGCATACACAGCTATTTCATTGGCCGCATTTAAAATGCAAGGCCAATTTCCTCCTTTATTCATTGCTTCAATTGCTAAAGCTAGATTCCGGAATGTTTTTAAATCTGGTTCCTCAAATGTGAGGGTATGTGGTGACTTAAAATCGTAGCGCGGGAAATTACTTTGGAGCCTTTGTGGAAATGCTAATGCATATTGTATGGGCAATTTCATATCAGGCAAACCCATCTGAGATTTGATGCTTCCGTCTGTAAATTGAACCATGCTATGTATGATACTTTGCGGATGTACAATAACCTGAATTTGACTCGGCTGGAGATTGAAAAGCCATTTAGCCTCAATCATTTCCAAACCTTTATTCATTAGTGTGGCAGAGTCAATGGAGATTTTGGCTCCCATTTCCCAATTGGGATGTTGAAGTGCATGTTCTTTCTTTACGTTCACCAAATAATTGGGCTTTCTTCCCAAAAATGGTCCACCACTTGCGGTTAAAATTACTTTTTCTACTTTATTTCTTGTTTCGCCAATCAAACATTGAAAGATGGCAGAATGCTCACTATCCACAGGAATAATTGGAGTTCTTTTCTCAAAAGCAGCTTTCATCACCAAATCACCAGCAACTACCAATGTTTCTTTATTGGCCAAAGCAATGGGCTTTCCATTTTCTATTGCTTTTAAAGTAGGCTTGAGACCCGCAAAACCTACGATGCCTGCCAACATCATGTCGTAACAGTCTAAGGCTGCTGCTTCTTCCAAAGCATCAGTACCAGCAAAAACTTTTACATGGGTGTGGGCGAGTGCATCCTTTACCAGTTGATATTTTGATTCATCAACAATTACTATACAATTGGGATTGAATTCCAATGCTTGTTGAATCAATAATTCATGATTGGTGTGCGCTGTTAATATCTCGGCTGAAAACTTATCCTTGTGTGCAGCCATCACTTCCAAAGCTTGTGTGCCTATGGAGCCTGTTGAACCAAAAATTGCTATCCTTTTTACCATGAGGGCTGCAATATAACCAAACTAGCTATTGTGCTTTTTTTTCAGTCTTTTTTTAAGGCTGTTTTATCATACGTAAACATCATAACCGAGCTAAGTATAATTTTATGATGCTTCAAACAATCAAGAACAATACTATAATTGTTTTTGCTTTTACACCCCCCAAATAAATTTCTGGCATAAAAAAAGGTTGCTGGCTTTTTTAACCAGCAACCTTTAAAATCTAATCCAAAAATAAACCCTGTTCTTTTATTCAATTATAATAATCTATAAAAGTTCAATTGTAAATCCTAACCTTAAATTTCTTGAACCTACAGTTAAATTAGTAACCAAAAATCTCTTCAAGACTAAGTTTCTTCACTTCTCCATACTGAGCCAAATCTTGAAGGTTTATTTTTTTGTCATTAGCCAAAATACAGTAAGTATATGGTTTTGAAGAAATTTGCTGCTGCGCAAAAGTTTTAATGTCAGAGAATCCAAGCTTATCTACTTCGGTATAAATATTCTTACGATTGTCATAGTTTATACCTAGGCGTTGATTATCCAAATAATTGAAAATAACGGCTTCGTCGGTAATGCGTTCGCTTTCAATGTCCTTTTTTATGGATGCTTTGGCATCTTCAAATAACTTGTCAGCCTTTGGTAAATCGTTGATTAATTCATTCATCGCTTTTACGGCATCATTTAATTTGTCTGCCTGCGTGCCCACATAGCCTACAAACGTAAATGGATTTACTTTGTCTTGTGGTTTACGATAAATGGCAAAAGTAGAATAAGCCAAAGCCTTACTTTCTCTAATGGTCTGAAACACAACACCGCTCATACCTCCCGCACCAAAATAATTGTTGAACAAATCAACTGTGGCTATTTTAGATGCATCAAAATTGTCGGCATTTCTTATCCATCGAATCTCTGCTTGCACCATATCGTATTGGGCAAACAACACTTTATTATCCTTCTGCACTAAAGGTTTGTACGATACCTTAGATTGATTGGGCGTAAACGCAGTAGGCAGTTGGTGCAATTTGGCAATTGATCCAGTAAAAGCTGCAAGAGGCTGAGGACCATAATAAATAATCTCATGCTCATACTTGGTGAGGTTATGCAACACATTCACCAAATCAGTGGGCGTTATGCGATTAAATTCTTCATTGCTCAACACATAATTAAATGGATTTTGTGCGCCATAACTGGCATAACTACTCAATCCACTCATAATCGAACGCTTATTCGTTTTATTGTCTTTTCTTTCTTTTTGAATACGGCCAATTAATTTTTTCAAGGCTTCTTCATCAGGTTTGCAATTCTTCAATACCTCTTCAAAAAGGGCTACTGCTTTATCAAAATTTTCTTGCAATCCTGTAATTGAAATGGTGGTAAACTCCGTACCAGCATTTACATTAAAACTACAAGCCAGTTTGTAAAACTCCTTGCTTATGTCGGCTGCTGCATACTTATCTGTTCCTAAGAACTGTAAGTATTGTGTAGCTGCTCCCAACATTCTATCGTTCCAAGTACCCATATTTAAACGATAATACAAACGGAAAATAGCATTGTCCTTGTTTTGAGAATAATACACAGTTGCTGGGCCTACTTTCGATTTTTGAACGTCTTTTTCATAATTGAGGAACAAAGGTTTTAAGGCTGCGGTAGGCATTGCTTCCACTTTTTTTAGAAAATCGCTTTGCGCATCTCTATTTACATCCACTGGTGTAATTGCGGGCTTTGGTACTTTCACGATGTTTTTGTCTTCGCCCTTTCGCTTATACACAATTACTTTTCCTTCGCCAATGTATTTGTTAATAAAAGCCACCAATTCCGCTTTGGATACTGCACTCATAGCATCTAGAAAAGAAACTTTCTTGTCCCACATTTGCCCTTTTTCTAAAATAAAGGATGACATGATTTCAGAAGCGGTGCTGTTGATGTCTTTGATACTTTCTAGCTTATCCAATTTGTAATTGGCCGCAGTAGATTTAATTAAACTTTCATCAAATTCTCCTTTTTTCAGCAAATCAATTTGCGCCAATAGCAATGATTTTACATCGTCAAGACTCTGGTCTTCCTTTGGCGAACCATTCACCACCAGCAAACCATAGTCCTTTAAATTAAAATTATAAGCACTAGCCTTCAACACTTTTTGCTGCTTGTTTAGGTTCAAATCTATCAAACCAGCTTTGCCATTCGCCAAAATATTGGCAATTAATTCCAGCATCACCGTTTCTTTAAAATTGGTGGCACCTGGCATTCTCCAAGCGATGTTTACATTCTCTGCAGTAGGGCCAAACACATCTTTCTCCACTACTTTGGTTAAAGGTTTTTCTGGAGCTGGCGTATAAAGGGCAACTGGTTTTGGTTGCCACCATTTAAATGCTGCATCAATCTTACCAATTACCTCGCTGGCTTTGAAATCGCCTACCATTACCAATGCCATATTATTGGGTACATAGTATTTGCTAAAGAAATCTTTAATGGCTACTAAAGAAGGATTTTTTAAATGTTCTACCGTACCGATGGTACTTTGCTGCCCATAATTGTGGGTAGGAAAAGCATTGGCCAATAATGCTTCGTACACTTTTCTTCCATCATTATCTAACCCAATGTTTTTTTCTTCATACACCGCTTCTAATTCGGTGTGAAACAAACGAAGCACTGGCGCACGAAAGCGTTCTGCTTGAATAGTCAAATACTGGTCAATTGCATTGGCGGGAATATTTTCTTCATAAACCGTTTCTTCCACCCAAGTATGGGCGTTTGTACCCTGCGCACCCACTGCTCCCATCATTTTATCATACTCATTGGCAATGGCATATTTCGCTGCCACACCACTTACACTGTCTATTTCGTGGTATTTGGCCTTTCTTGCCACCGTATCTGCAAACGGTATTTTATTATAAGCCTCATAAAGCGCTTCAATCTTATCTATCAATGGTTTTTCTTTAGACCAGTCTAGGCTACCATACTTAGTGGTACCCTTAAACAACATGTGTTCTAAATAATGCGCCAATCCTGTATGATCCTTAGGGTCGCTGTTAGAACCTGCCCTTGTTCCAATTAAGGTTTGAACCCTTGGCGTTTTCTTGTTTTCACTTAAAATAACGGTAAGTCCATTTTTTAAAGTGTAAAAGCGAGCTTTCGTTGGATCACCGTTCACAGTTCTGTAGGTGTAAGTGCCCTCCACCACATCTTTCCATTGGTACTTTCCTTGAGCGGTTGCTTGGTTGTTTATTTGCACAATTAGTGCAATCAAACAAACGCTTTTAATCAGTATTCTTTTCATTATATCTAAAAATTTATGGCGGAAAAATAAAAGAATCCAAATAAATAGGCCAGAATTGTCATTAAATTCTGCTGTTTTATTGATAAGTGGTCAATTTTAATTGTTGACCAATTAATTTTTAAATGTTCACTACAAACCTAAATAACTGTGAGCAAACTAGATTATCAGTTTTACTAAATCATTAAATCTACGAGAAGTAATTCCTAACGAAAAATTTGCCTAAACAAAAAAATCAAGAATGAAATCAACCGAACTTGATTTAAATGCCTGCAAGCTTTATTAATACAAAGCCGAGTTTACGCTAACAATGTTGTGAAAAATGCAACGGCAATAAATTGGAAAATTTGCATCAAATAATACTACAGTGAAGAGAATTGCTTTGTTGATAATACTACCAAATCATTCGATCTGTCATCTCAAATGCAAATTATGCTCGTTATAACATAAATACTATCATCTCAAATGCGAATTGTGCTCGTTATAACATAAATTCTATCATCTCAAATGCGAATTATGCTCGTTATAACAAAATATCTATCATCTCAAATGCGAATTATGCTCGTTATAATTTAATTTCTGTCATCTCAAATGCGAATTATGCTCGTTATAACACAAAATCTGTCATCTCAAATGCGGTTTATGGTCATTCAATTGCAATTTAACTTACGCAAGTTGGTAAATGCCCAATAATGCCAAACCTGTAAATAAAAAAATAAATGGACTATCCCAGGTGTGGGGCGACTTGGCTTCTGCTAAAGTGGCAATAGTAGGAACACTTATTAATGCTACGTAAAATTGAAATGTGGTAAAATATTGGCTATATGCCACAATAACAAATGCAGCCACAAAAAACACACAGGCGCTTCCTTCCAAACTCCTAGTAAACCGTTGAGATGTAAAAAGCGCAGTAACCTGATACTTATGTTTTCCCCAGGTGATACCAACTGGCTCTGCAAGGCCATCGCCAACTGCATTGATGAATATAATGATGGGTATTGCTTCTGTATGATGATAATATTGAAATACATACCAAAGTGGCAATGCTACTAAATAAGTTGCCAAATATTGGGTAAAAAGCCACTTCAATGTAAATGGGCGGTCTTCTGGGCGGTCAAATGCAGTAAACATTAGGCTTATCAGTTTCACATTGGTTCTGATGGGTTTTAAATAAATGGCTAGCGTGGCCAAACCCACAAGTGAAATAATAATTTGAGTGCCGATTGATTCTGAAAAAGGGAAAAATATTTTGAGCAAATAGGGCAAGAAAAACACGAAAAAATGGTTGATTTTTCTGGTGTAATTAACCTTAAAATGAAACTTTACTACCATTAGACCCAACCCAATGGCTAAAAGATGAATGAAAATAAACTCAGAAAGTTGATTTAAAATCAAGGATTCCATTATGATGTAATTGTTATGCCTGTAAAAATAAGGGGCTGCATTTATTATAACTATTTAAGTCCTAGTAAGATTCAAACAAATAATATAATTGGGCTCTTTTAAAAGAGTATTCAAAAATTATAATGACATTCATAGACACAAACAAATAGAATTTATAGTAGAATGATGCGTATCAACTACTTAAATTTTTAACCACACACTTTTATAGCTTAGGCAATATTGAGATAAACAACAAATCATCAACATCTCCCCTACCAAACAATGAAAAACCATTACAACGGAGGCACTGTAACCCTTTGTACAGTTGTGCTGGAACATCCTGAATTGGAAACTGCGGTAAGTTTTACATTAAAATTTTGAGTTGAATTGGTTTGTTGATATGTTTTGGAAAAGGATGGCGAAGAATTGTAAGTGTTATCCCCAAAATCCCAATTTGTTCCTAAAACTATACCTGTTGGAACAGTGGAGTTGCTTGTAAATAGAAAGCTATTGCCTTTATTTCCCTCAGGTACTATTTGAATTATCGCTGTGGGAATTACGTTTTGCCCAAAAGCAATTACTGATAATTTAGAGGTAAAGTTGGCCGTAAATGTTTGTGGACCCAAATTACCAGCGGTCAAGCGCACTTCGTAAGTGCCAGGAGTAGCATATGTATGTTGAACAGGATTTCCACCACCAGAATATCCATCCCCAAAATCCCAAAAAAAGACGGAACTACTGGGTGTTTTAGTATTACTTAGAAAAGTAAAAATCTCACTGTTTTGTATGCATGGGTTTGTTTTGGTAAAAGAAATGTCACCACTAATTAAAGGAATGTTATTAGTAGAGCTAGCTGGAACGGTAATAGTTTGGGCTTTTGTGCTTGTACAACCATTAGCACTGGTAACAGTAAGTGAAACAACATAGGTTTGGGCTGTGTTCGTAGCATCAAACATGTGAGTAACATAGGTATTGTTGGTAATCAAAGTTCGAGAGTCGCCAAAATCCCAAGAATAGGTTTTTATGCTCCCCGTTGCAATGGTAGAAGTACTATTAAAAGCATAATTGATGCCTGCATTTACATTTGAAAGCAATTGACTAGTAAAGCTCACTACTGGTGCGCCACTGGTTCCTAATAATACCAGTGTTTTATTTGCCGTTGAGATGTAGGTACCAGCAGAATCAACTTTAGCAACAATTGGAAAAGTACCCGGCTTTTTATAAATATGCACTACTGTAGGTGTAGACACTTTTTTTGACTCCCCATCACCAAAATACCATTCAAAAATTGCCCCAGTGGGAAAGTTTGTTCCATTATATTGTAAAGAAACGGACTCGCTACTACTGGCACAAGGAGTAAGACTAGTGGCTGTTATTTTTTCATTACCAGAACCATTACCAGAATTGTCCGTCTTGGTGGTATCTCCCGTGTTACTGGGCGGGGTGTAAGTAGGTTTGGTTGGGTCGCTATACCCGTTATTTGTAGAACCATTGCCGCCATTATTATTTGTATTCAAATCAATAGTACGGCTACAAGAATGCAGTAACAAGCTACTAATTAAAAAAAGCATCATAAAACGACCACAAAACTGTTGCATTCAATACTGTTTTTTAGATTAAAATCACAATAGAAGCTCCGCTCCTATTGTTTACTTTTTTTCGGGTTAAAACAATTTTGTCATTAAATATCATGTCGTGCAATTTATAGGAATAGGTGGAAAATCTATTGTGCTGTGGAAAGCTATTGGTAGGTAATAACCGTTTACCCACTGATTATGTTCCAACAAAGTAGTCAGCTATAAACCTACAATGCCAAAACTAACTGCTGCGGAAAATATAATTGGCTTAGAAAAATAGTCTTTATTCCTATGGATCTAATACCAAAAATGTGGAGCAATACTTAAAAATCTGGTAATGGCTAAAAACAAAAAAACCTCCTAGATATTAAATCTAGGAGGTTTAAAGACGCGGACCGGACGGGACTCGAACCCGCGACCTCCGCCGTGACAGGGCGGCATTCTAACCAACTGAACTACCGATCCAAAAGAACTAATTTCCGATTTGATGCTGGGTTGCTACCATTTCGGGAGTGCAAATATAGGGGGGATTACTTCATTAAAACAAAAAAAAAAAAAAAAAAATTCATTCCCTACTTTTACCCCTCAACTTTTACTGATACTTATGCCACAATACCCCAATAGGCAGTTTTTAGATTTTGAACAGCCGATTAAAGATTTGTATGAACAAATTGAACAAACAAAAAAATTAGCCGACAAAAATCAGAAGATTGATTACAGCGGTACTATTTTACAATTGGAAGCTTCTATAGTAGAAAAGAGAAGAGAAATTACAGAAAACCTTACGCCTTGGCAAAGGGTACAATTGAGTAGGCATCCCGATAGGCCATATATGCTGAAGTATGTAGAGAAAATGACTACAGATTTCATGGAGTTGCATGGCGATAGAAATTTTGCTGATGATAAAGCAATGGTAGGTGGATTTGCTAACCTTGATGGTGAAACAGTGATGGTGATTGGACAGCAAAAGGGCTTTACCACCAAAATTCGTCAACTAAGAAACTTTGGAATGGCCAAACCAGAGGGTTACCGAAAAGCACTTCGATTAATGAAGCTTGCGGAGAAATTTAACAAGCCAATTATTACTTTCATAGACACTCCAGGTGCCTATCCTGGTTTGGAGGGAGAAGAAAGAGGCCAAGGAGAGGCTATTGCTAGGAATATATTTGAAATGATTCGTCTGAAAGTGCCTGTTATTTGTATTATTATAGGCGAAGGTGCTAGCGGCGGTGCATTAGGCATTGGTGTGGGCGATAAAGTATTGATGATGGAAAATACTTGGTACACCGTAATTTCTCCAGAAGGATGTAGTTCTATATTATGGAGAAGCGTGGACAAAAAAGAAGTAGCTGCCGAGCAATTAAAGCTTACCTCTATCGATATGAAAAACTTTGGGTTGGTAGATGAAATTGTACAGGAGCCTATTGGTGGTGCACATTGGGATTATTTGGAGGCAGCCGAGTTCTTGAAAAAATCCATCCTAACTAATTTGAAAGCAATTCAAGAAACGGATGCAGAAACTAGAATTAATAATAGAATTGAAAAGTTCAATCAAATGGGCTTTTGGGAAGATATTGTTACAGAATCGGCAGTTGCTATTGCAGAAACAGAATAAACCTCCTATTGCAATTTGTTTAGTTCTATCTACCAACTAATTATTATTTAATAACGGAGGTTCTGCTAGATAATAAATCAGCAATCATTTTTTTACTACCTATCTAATTTATTTTAACCAGAAATGCCCATTTCTACATTGCTATCAGGCACAGGTATAGCCTTAATTACTCCGTTCCAATCCAATCAAAGCGTTGATTATCAAGCACTTGAAGTGCTTATTGAACATGCAATTAATGGAGGGGTCGAATATATTGTTGCCCTTGGCACCACTGCAGAAACCCCTACCCTTTCCAAAGAAGAAAAAAGGGATATTGCCCTGTTTATCGGAGAGAAAGTGAATAAACGTGTACCAATAGTTGTGGGTATTGGTGGAAACGATACATTAGCAATTGCAAAAGAATTATCCACTTTTCCATTAGATTTTGCAACAGCCGTATTGAGTGCATCACCTTATTATAGTAAACCATCGCAACAGGGCTTGTACCTCCATTATAAAACCTTGGCTGCTGCATCCCCCAAACCGATTCTTTTGTATAATGTGCCAGGAAGAACGGGTAGAAATTTGGAAGCTAGCACCACTATCCGACTGGCTAATGAAGTGGAAAACATCATTGGAATAAAGGAAGCTACGGATGACATGAACCAGTGCATGGCAATTCTTCGCGACAAGCCAACAAATTTTCTTGTACTAAGTGGGGATGATGCCTTGATTTTGCCACAAATTGCCTGTGGTATGAAGGGCATCATTAGTGTGGCGGCCAATGTGTTTCCTGAAAAATTTAGTGAAATGGTTCGCTTGTGTCTTGCGGGAGATTTTGACACTGCAAGAGACATACACTACCGATTATTAACTGGATACGAATTGTTGTTTGAAGAAAATAACCCTGCTGGAGCAAAAGCATTTTTATTTGAAAAAGGATTGATTGAGAATGTGTTGCGGCTTCCAGTGAGTACCGTAAGTGCTCACCTTCAATTGAAAATCAAACAATATTTCAACGCATTGCCTACGGAATACAGGTAGTTAACCTAAAGCATTTATCAGCAATCGCAGCATTCCTTTTGCTACAAATAGCTTTGAATTATGGATGCTTCTTTTGAATTAACCTAGTCTAAACTTCTCTTTATTAATAACCTACTTACTGCTTAATCAACATTAAAATGAACAAAATTATTATCACCATCGACGGCTATTCTTCTTGCGGCAAAAGCACATTGGCTAAACAAATTGCCAAAGAATTGAACTATGTATTTATAGATAGTGGTGCCATGTACCGAGCAATCACTTTGTTTTTTATTAGAAATCAGGTGGATTTAACGAGTGTTACTTCCATCGAAGCTGCGCTCAACCAAATTGAATTGTCCTTTGCTTACAATGCTGAAAAAGGTACAAGCGACATGATTTTAAATGGAGAAAACGTAGAAGTGCCTATTCGTGAAATGGCGGTGAGCAATCAAGTGAGCCAAATTGCTGCTTTAAAAGAAGTGAGGGAATTTTCCGTTGCACAGCAACAATTGAACGGACAAAAGAAGGGCATTGTAATGGATGGTAGAGACATTGGTACCGTAGTTTTTCCGCAGGCTGAATTAAAAATCTTTTTAACCGCCGACCCAGAAGTGCGGGTGGAAAGAAGGTATAAGGAGTTGCAATCAAAAAACAGCGCGGTTACAAAAGAAGAAATTAAAGCTAACCTAGAAATGAGGGATTATCAGGACACCCACCGCGACATTAGCCCCTTGCGCAAAGCGGAAGATGCGGTGTTACTAGACAATAGCCACCTAAATATGGAAGATCAGTTGCAGCTCGTTTTGGGCTGGGTAAATGATAAAATAAAGAAAGCGAGTTAATCACATAAATGGGGCCAATTAATACCATAAAAAAAGAGAGAAAAGCTAGCATTTTCTCTCTTTTTTTATGCAAAAGCTCCATCAAAGTCAATAAAAAAATCGCCTTCCTCATTATTTTGGGGCAAATACAATTGTACTACCACTGAATGAATGACAATATGGTAGCTAAATGATTTGCATCCACTTCGTCGTAACTATTGAGGTGTTCGCTGTCCACATCAAGCATTGCCACTACCACATTTTCCATTAAAATAGGAATTACAATTTCACTTTTGGATAAACTGCTACAGGCAATATGCCCCTCAAATTTTTCCACATCGGGTACAATGAAGGTTTGGGCATCTGCCCATGCTTTTCCGCAAACACCCCTCCCCTTTTTTATACGTGTGCAAGCAATTGGCCCTTGAAAAGGCCCAAGCACCAACTCATCATCTTTTACCAAATAAAACCCTACCCAAAGCCATCCAAATTGTTGCTTTAGTGCCGCTGTAATATTGGCTAAATTGGCAATAAGGTCATCTTCCCCTTTTACCAATGCCTCTATTTGTGGAATCAACGATTGGTACTGTGCAGCCTTGCTGCCTTCCAAAATGTGTAAATCTTCAGCCATATTTATAAAAGTATTTTTAGTGAAATGAAAAATATCTGTCAATAGTGAAAGTTGATACCGCTAATTATAAACACAATAATAAAGCAGCAAAAATGGATGAATCGCCCCATACTTTATTCGATGGATTGGTCTTACTACACCGCTAAATGCATCTTCCCTATTGCAAAAGAAGCCCCAGACACTATTTTAGCCCACAATTATTAGTGCTAATGACCCAACCCTTGCCTTCATTTTCCCTCAGTGTCAACCTACCCGCTTTCGTAGCGGCGCTTATTGGTGCGGCATTTGTGTGGCTGCTTTGTCAGTATCACGGCGTGGGGGTATCGCCCGATTCTGTGGTGTATGCTGGCGTTGCCCGAAATATGGGCATGGGCAAATGGCTTAGAGAATTTAATGATAGTCCTTTGGTAATTTTTCCGGCAGGGTATCCTTTCTTTTTAGGAGGCTTAGCTTGGATGTTCCATACTGATGTGTTAGCCATAGCCCCAATGCTGAATGGCCTACTCATGGGCATGAGCATTTATGTGGGTGGTTGCATGATTGCCTCCACGCATTGGCTTACACGAATCTTAGTGTTGGCCATTCTGCCCTTTCATCCATCATTGCTGGAGGTATTTACCATGCTTTGGAGCGAAACCCTATTTATTTGTCTCACATTATTGTTTATATATGCGTTGCATCGCTACCTATTTTCTCCACAATTAGGGCAATTGTTAATAATGTCCTTGCTCTCGGCTTTTGTTTGCGATACCCGATTTGCAGGTATAAGCGTATGGGCTACTGGTGCACTATTTATCCTGCTTCAATACCAACTGAGCTGGGCAAAAAGATGGATACATGGCGTCATCTTTAGTCTATTGTCTGCCAGCCTACTCACCTGGAATTTATGGCATAATGTACAAGAGCAAGGTACTATGACTGGTATTAGACAAGCAAGCCAAACTTCTTTAATTACCAATGTAGTGTACAGTAGCAAAACACTTTTAGAATGGCTATACATTACTACCAGCCAGCATTTGTGGATAGCTTTTCCCGTTATGGTATTATTAGGTGTTTTAGCCATTAATTTAATAGCAAACTGCAAGCATCAAAAAAATAAGGTGGACAGTGCGCAACTATTGCGCGCCTTTGCCTTGGCTTATATCTGTTGTATTGTGCTATCCGCCACTATATCTAGGTATGAACCCATCAACAACCGCTTTTTGTCACCTGCATTTATACCCTTAGTGGTGGGTTGTCTGCCCGCCCTAGAGCGTTGGGTGTTAGAAACGGCAAAAGGCAAACGGAAATGGTTGCTGGCATTCGTTCTGCTCCCCTACCTTGCTATTCAGTGGAGGCAAATAAACAATGCCATAACCACACATACCACTTATAAAGAAGTAGGCATACCCGGCTACGCCGAAATGGACTGGCAAGAAAGTGACTTGGTACAATATTTACAAGCAAAACCAAAATTATTCAATTCCGATACGCTTGTATTTTCTAATGATTATGAAGCTGCCTATTATTTTGGTCATATACCCGCATACTCACTACCAGAAAGTGTCCACACAAAAGCAATAGCAAAATATCAATGGCAAAAACCCCATTTTCTATTGTGGTTTTCAAATGAGTTTAACAACAAGGATCTTATCCAACTACCAGAAATTGGTAGACTTCGTCGCTTAGATACCTTAATGGTGTTTAAAGATGGCATGATACTCAGAAGTTCACCACCAATGGCTCATAAAGCTTCCCAACAATAGTTACCATTAAACATCCAATCGCACTCGATGTAATATCACAGAGTAGCACAGAGCAATGCACAGAGAACCACTGAGCTTCAAAACTCCGTGGCGCTCTGTGAAATATCTGTGTAACTTAGTGTAATAAATAATTCCACAGAGCAATGCACAGAGAACCACGGAGCTAGAAAACTAATTGGTTCTACTATATAACTTCTATGCAAAAAAGTCGGTTTCTGGATACTCGGGCTTCAATTCCCCTCTCGAGGGGTGGCGGAACGCCGGGGTGGTAATTCCGCACAAGTAATACAACTAGGAAACATTGGCTCCCAATCTCTCACACAATGAAATCTCAGTGCAACTCAGTAAAATAAATAATTACACCCGTATCCTACTAAGATAAATGGTAAATAAAAAATGGGGTAAAACGCAGAAAGTGCAATAACCCCAAAAACATAGCATTATTGCAACACTCAAAAATCCATTTGTAACAAAAAAGGGCGGAAAGCCACTCACCTTTACATAGTTCCAACAAACCCAAAAAGAGGCATTCATTCCATTGTAGGAAGTTACCTAAATGTAACCCTACATTGAATAGAATAAGCTATTAGTAATCGTAAGTTGGAAAGAATTTTAAACCTAATAACCAATAAAAATGAAAAAAATTACCCTTAGTGTGCTTACTGCTCTTGTACTAACTACTACAGTTGTCGTAAATCCAATTCAAGCAGCCCATGCAACCAAGATGGAAGTAGTTACCATCCCAAAACCCACCAGTACTTGGAGTGATGAAGAAGGTATTTTACTCAATCGATTAGAGGTAATTAAAGCTATGGACAAAAGCAAACTCTCCATAGCAGAAAAAAGAGACTTGAAAAAGGAACTACGCACTATCAAAAAGAACCTAAAAGTAGGCAATGGTGGTATTTATCTCTCAGTAGGAGCCATCATCATCATCATTTTACTCTTGATATTGATTTTATAAAAGCCCACGCCAAAAGGCAGACATAAAAACATGACCGAATCATCACTTGCAATGGTAAAACAGTTGTTGTAAGAAAAATAATAGCCTACGGCAAATGATACCCAGAAAGTGATTAAAACAACAAATAAAAATTCCAAAACCCATACCAGTAAAGCATTCCAGATAATCATTCCAGTTCCCTTTCCCTCGGAGAGGGGTTGGGGTGAGGTCACAAAAAAGGCAAAAAACTTTTATGCACCCACTTAACTTTTAATTGAAGGGAAACACTATAAGCTAATTATTGATACCCTTTAAGCTTCGCAAATGAAAATCAAGCAATCAAAATAGAACAACGCTTTTGCAATAAGAATTTTGCATAAATAAGAAATACTACACTCCAACTAGCAGCAGATTACGTGAAAGTTCCAAACTTTCATGTGTAAGTCTCGAACTTTCATGTGAAAGTTCCAAACTTTCATGTGTAAGTCTCGAACTTTC
Source organism: Chitinophagaceae bacterium (assembly GCA_027486835.1). Lineage (GTDB taxonomy): Bacteria > Bacteroidota > Bacteroidia > Chitinophagales > Chitinophagaceae > Parasediminibacterium. The sequence goes on along the minus strand of JAIXOJ010000108.1, from coordinate 397 downwards.
ATGTGTAAGTTGCAAACTTTCATCTGTAAGTCTCATACTTTCATGTGTAAGTCTCATACTTTCATGTGAAAGTCTCATACTTACATGTGTAAGTCTCATACTTTCATGTGAAAGTCTCATACTTACATGTGTAAGTCTCAAACTTTCATGTAAAAGTCTCATACTTTCATGTGTAAGTTTCAAACTTTCATGTAAAAGTCTCAAACTTTCATGTGTAAGTTTCAAACTTTCATGTAAAAGTCTTGAACTTTCATGTGTAAGTTTGAAACTTTCATCTCAAACTTTCATGTTTTCACAGAGGTTTTAGTTTCTCTTTTAGGTACATGTACCTAAGTATAAGGGAATGTAAATTAAACTGTGTCAGGTCCTTACGCCCCCCCATCCCCTCTTTTAGGGG
>JAIXOJ010000159.1 GCA_027486835.1 Chitinophagaceae bacterium | reverse complement strand
TGATGGCTATGATTTTGGGGGTGGTTGTCTGAATCAGGATTTTCAGGATTTTAGAATTTTCAGGAGGGTGGGGATTTGCGGATATTTTGAGTCGGTAATACGATTTGAGGTAATTTGATTCAGGGAGAGTGAGGCAGACGTATTGATTGGGTCTATCAATACGATGTGACGCGATTGATTTACGGGGAGGGGGCGGGCACAAGGCACCGCCCCTACGTGGGCAATGTCATTAAGTTAAGGAATTAAACAGCTCTTCTATAGTTGGTTAAAGTTTGGTATTTACCATTCAATCGTTTGGTTTTTTTCTTCCTTGGATAGCTTCTATCTGGTCTTACAGCCTCTATGTTTCTTTCAAATTCATTTTGCAATTTCACTAAAATTTCTTTTGGCTTCTTGGCAATAAATAACTGTACAATTTGATTTTTCATCACACCCCAACTTACATTTCGATTAATCTTATAGTCAAGTTTTCGTTTTTCGTTGATTTGCTTTAGGTATTTATCACTTTGCTTTTCTATCAGACTTTGCAAGTTGGCTGTTAATAATCCCGCTAGATAATCCTGCTGGATACAGATTATCCGATGTCCACTCAATTGTTCCATCTGTTGTTGATTCTTTTGAATGTAATAATTGGTCTCTATTCCCCAACGTAACCCATAGAGGTGTTTCATATTCCCCAACGTGTATAATTTTTCATCATAAAGGTTGGTGAGCAATACTTCTGTAATGCCTGAGGGTAACTTAAATTTTACCATCCTTATTTTTATGGTAGTCTTTTTTGTTATTACAATTCCCATTTTAAGTAGAAATTCAATGGCACTTTCTGTTGCTGCGAACTCCACTATCTTACTGCTCTTGCCACTCTTTACGAAATCGCTAACTATGTTATTGAAACCCAATGTGCAACGCATTAAAAATGAACTAGGAATAGGTTTATTAATAAGCAGATACATCAAAGCAAAACTCGGATACCCTCTATCAAAAAGTGTGAGGCTGTCTTCAGACAGCTTTGACACCATTTCTGCCATTACGGACTGCTCAGATTCCTTTATTCCGCTGATGTCTCCCCACACAATCAGATGGTTTAAGACATCGAAAATCTGCATCACCCTTCCCATTGCAAATCCACCAAATTGATTGTCCTGTGTACCAAAGTGAGCCTTCACTTTTTCATTGTCCAGCAAATACGCAGTAGAGCCGTCAACCGCCTGCAATCGGAAGGCTTTCCACCGCTTTATATGCTTTCCATAATTTTTATAGAAGTTATCAACAAGAACCTGATTCCACATTTGAAAAAAAAGGGGTAATAGTTTTGCTCGATGTTGGCAAAAGGCTGATTTTGTACAAGTGAGCGACCCTTTGCCCAAAGAATCGAAAAAGTCATGAATTTCAACACTTAAGCTACGTTTGACCAAATTGAGTATAAAACCTACAAGAAGGTGAAGGGGTAACTTTCTACTACGGGTAAAATTATTTTCAGAACCAGTAACCAATTTTCGTAATTCACCATCAGAAATTACCTTGTCTAAAAAGCCTCTCAATGCTTCGATAACCATTAGATTTAATTGAGTGATGGATAAGCTGGATGATTTCGACATAAAACGTTTACTATAAAACGTATTTTATACACCATTTATTGCCTTAACTTAATGACATTGCCCTTTAGGGGACGGGGGCAAATCCACTCCCGCCTTCCCCAAATCCACTCCCGCCTCCCCCAAATCCACTCCCGCCTCCTCCAAATCCGTTTCTGTCTAATATTGAGACATCCCCTCCTTTCCCGAACGGCAACTATCTTCTCCAAATCCATTCCCGCCTTCCCCAAAACCATTACAGTCTTATCCAGAAGCATTACTAACTTACCCCCAACCCTAAAATCTTACTATTTTTCTTTGCTGCCTTCCTTAGAAAGGCAACTGCCCTCCTCCCAAAGGCTACTATTTTTCGTAAATTGATTAAGTTCTTTCTTCTTTGCTATCAATATTTAAATTCGGTTTATGGATTTTTGCAAAAACAACCTTTGATAGCATCCTTCTTCTAGGATTAGTTCCGCTTATTTTTAAAATACGCAAAAACGCACTTGTTAATTTTAAAACCTTGCTGAAAAAAGCAATTGTTATCGAAAATAACAATCACAAACTATTGCACAAAAAAGAAGGAAAAGTAGTTGTTGAAAATTTTTTTTCGGTGTATGGAATAATTCCCCTTATTTCGCTTTATGAAAATATAGCATCATGTCAAGAATCCATTCGCATTACAATTGTTCCCAACAACATTTTTACATTGCTACTGAAGCAGCTTGGGATAACTTTAAAGATAATTTAGCTGCATTTTCCGGTTTTAAAGGAAAATACAAAGACCCTTATGGCCCCAACGCCATCCTCGAACTAAAGGCAGCCAAAGCAATGCCCGATGATGCGGAACGGTCAGCCGTACCCGAAACCATAAGGGCAACACTTGTTCCCCTAGGTGCCACTTGCATCAACAATTGGAGAATGTTAAAAAGCTACACCATAGACGCTTTCTCCGAAGACGTACTACCCACCATGTTGCGAGCTGCTGGTAGTGAATATTACGATAAAGCGGTAAGCTACAATTGGAGTGAGATAGACATGATGAACGATGTAGCCACCAAGTTCATGGCCAAATATTTGACAGAGTTAAAAAAGGGTACAGAAAACATGCCCGACACTTTTCCTGCCACATATGCAAGCGGCAAAACTGCCTTTGATGCTGTCTATAAAAAGTTTTTAAAAGCCAAGCAAGGCACTGGGGCAGGCACAGACGACAAAATAGCCGCCAACAACAAAGTGTATAAAAAAATGATGGCCATGTTAAAAGACGGGCGATTAATTTTTAATGCCGACCCCAATAAAAAAGATTTATTCACCTTCGAAACCCTACTCAGTTTCGTGAGCGGCAATGGAAATTCAGGAATAAAAGTATGGGTCATAAGCGATGATACCGGTTTGCCCATACCCGAGTTTGAAGCCACCCTCCAACCAGGCACCCTCGCCGAAAAAGGCAATCCCGACGGCACAGCAACCCTCATAACCTCCGCAGGCCAATACAACCTCCACATCAATGCCCCCGGCTACGAAGAATACCGCGAAGACAATGTTCGAATATCCACCGGCACAATAAGTAGAAGGAAGATTAGATTGGTGAAAGTGGGAGGGAAGTAGTAGGGAAGTAGTAGGGGTAGGCATACATGAGCATCATGGTGTAATGAAACAAGAATGAAAAAAGTATTTAATTGAAATACATGAAATTTAATTTATTCCTATTTGTTTTAGAAATATCGTGGATTTTAGTTTGGTTGGGTATTGGCGGAAAATATTAAATTCATCAAATGACATCGATTTAAAGGAAACAAGTAATTGTCGTTTTCTAAATACTAATTGAAGTTAAAAAAGAAAAATAATATGAAATTGTTTATCAGTTGGTCAGGAGAAACAAGTCATTCTGTAGCACTGGTTCTAAGAAATTGGATACCAAAAATTCTCCATGATATTGAGCCTTTTGTTTCATCTGAAGATATTAGCCATGGAAATATTTGGAATCAAGAGCTAATAAAAGTAATAAGAGAATCCAAGTATGCTATAGTCTGCGTGACTAAATATAATCTTAAATCAAGCTGGTTAAATTTTGAAGCAGGAGCATTATCGAATTATAAAAGTAATGGAGCGGTTTGCCCATTTCTTTTCAATATGGAAAATACAGACCTTAGAGGACCATTAGCACAATTTCAAACTTTAGTATCTGCTGGAGATCCTGAGAAAATTACAGGATTATTAAAATCTATTCGAGACAATTATGGGCTTAAAAATCCAAACAATAATACAATTAATGACTTAGTACAACGCCTACATGATGACTTGAAGTTAGATCTGGCTCGGATCAAAGATGACGGGAAGGAAGATTTGTCGGTAAGAAGCGAGAAGATTTTTGAACCAAATTCATTGTTTATTAGTACACCAATGTCATCTTTTCCAACAAACGAAGGACTAATTGAAAACAATAGAATTATAGAATTAGTTTTACAATCATTAGGTACGAATTTTAATTTAAGTACTGTTCATTGTCCTGCTAAAAGCATAATATCCGAAGATGGATTTAATGATAAAGAAACTGCTATTGTTGAAGATTTAAGAAAACTCCAGCAGAGTGAATACTTCCTATGTATATATCCAATTCGTTCAATATCAAGCGTTTTAGTTGAGATAGGATATGCAATTTCAAAAGGAAAAAAAAGTATAATTATAGTTAAAGATAGAAGTGATTTGCCATATCTTTTGCAAGAGGCAGATAAAAGTGTGAATAATTTAAAAATATATGAATTGAAGGATTTCAATACAATTGGAAAATTCATTTCAAAAACAAAGGGTCTATTAAGTTTTGTTAGAATTTGAAATAGGAATTTTAAATTAACTTTATTGGATTCGTTTATCTGATATATTTAATTTTTTAGTCATCATATTTAACGAGAACTAATAATCAATTAAAGGGCAGTTTTGTATTGAAAATTTGTGAATTTAAAGAGTTTTTAAAATTATTATATTTAAAATTATGACAAAAGATTTTATAATTGAGCAATTCAAAGAATTGTCATACGAGACTAAAGGATTTGAAGGTTGGTTAAGTGCAAGTGCACCCGAAATAATCTTTGAAAGATTAAGTAGATTAAATAGGGAACCTTTAACAAAAGTTCAACTAAACCAACTTTTGTTATTATCACTAGAATCAGGTATTTCTGATGACTTTTTTAAATACTATTGGCTTGAGAATCCTTCGCACTCATATGCTATTGATAAGTTAGAAGGTTTTAATGAAGAGTTTTTAAAACAAAATGCTATTATTTCCATCGGACATTTAAAATGGGGGCTAATTAGAATTTATACTGACTGCTTATTATATTTCGGAAATATTAGTTTTGGTTTTAGAGAACTAAAAGATAAAACATCCTCAGAACTCATTTCATTTTTCTCCAAAAAATGTTTGCCAACAGAAATGATAAAACAAAGAGGTAGACCATTGGAGTTTCATGATATTACAAAAGATGATCGATATCTAATCTCTGAAATGGCTTGTAAGACTTATGGTGACACCCCAAAAACGAAAACAGAATTACTAGATTTTCTTCATGAAAGTTATACTGAGGCAGTTCAAAATGGCAATAAAAATCCAAGTTTTAGAGATTTGCTTTCTTTCCAATCTGATGAAAATAATGTTATATTGAATAAAAAAAGCAGGGCAAAGTATGACAAAAGCTTGTCAATGTTTGAGTTCTCTATTGATGAAATACTAGACAACAATATTGTTGATTCTGAAGATTTAAATGTTAAGTATGGTCAAATTGCTGATAAGTTTTTAAAAGCAAGAGAAAATGCTGTTAAAAACACTGATTTGTATTTATCACTTGTAAATGATTTGGATGTTTATGTTGCTACTAGTATGCGAAACAGAAAAGATTTTAGAGAAATGGCTGAAACTTGCGAAAAAATATTTAAAGATGAACGTTTTAGCGATATGTATTTGCGATATTTTGATCCTACAATGAGTGCCGCTGACGGACATGAGGATAAAGGGCTTATTGAATGTTTGATGGTTAAATGTGCTAAAGCTTTAATTTACACAGAGGGGGATAAAGAAAGCTATGGTAAAGATGCAGAAGCTGCTATGGCTTTAAGCTTAGGAAAGCCAGTGATATTTTTAAGTCCAAAAAGAGCTAATTTCTATAAGACAGTGCATCCTTTAACTAGATTGATTGATTTTAACACAGGTGTTGCAGTTGGAGCAATAATTGCAGAAAGACCAGACCAAGTTGCAGAAATACTTCATCGGGTTTTTGAAAATAAAATGGAATATGTAATTCAACAAACAAAGTCGGGATATTTTAAACTCAAAGAAAAATTAACGGAATCTGTTGTAAGGATACAGACAAATAATGAATTAATTGCCAAATGTTTTTGGGCATATTATCATAATAGAAAATGAAAATTGAGTTGGACAACTTATATTCCTTTTGATTTTTGGGGAGATATTTTAGTTCCACCTTTATAATTAGGACTCACTTAAGAGATTGAAACGAGTTTTAGAAATTTTATTTTTGATTAATTAAAATATTGGGTTCGTAAATATACCACCAAAATTAATTAAATCATTTTCGTGATCAAGTTGTTGAGATCTGATTAAAATTATAGTAAGAATTTTATGGATTGGAGTTCAAATAAGGCGGAAGAGTCTTTACAAATTGTTTTTGATAAAACTATTATTGTTGGATATCAAGCAATAAATTGGTATTCAACATCTAAAAAAAGTAAAAAGTGGTGGGCTCAAACTATTCGTGTTTGTTCAATTTTACTTGGTGCTCTGGCAGCGATTCTTCCTACTATTGGTGATATGATTGGTAAAAATGGAAGTACAGGAATTCCCGGTGGTTTTACAACTATCTGTCTAGGTGGGGCAGGAACGCTTTTGTTATTTGATAAATATTTTGGATTTTCTTCAGCTTGGATGCGGTATATATCTGCAGAACTCCAACTTCGACAAATAATGCAAGAGTTTGAATTAGATTGGGAAAATGAAAGAGCTAGTTGGCAAGGTAACACACCTTCTATAGACCAAGTTAATCAAATGCTTGCAAGATGTAAAGCTTTCACTTCACAAATAAGTACTATCATTAGGGATGAAACTAATGTTTGGGTACAAGAGTTTCAAAATACTATTAAAACCTTAGATGAATCGATTAAAGCTAGACCAGCAGTAACAGATTCAGGTGCTTTGAATTTAACAATTACAAATGAAGATGTTGCCAAAGAAGGTTGGGAAATAATAATTGATAATGGCAATGCTGAAAGAATTAAAGGCTATACGGCGGGTAAACGAAACTTAATTCCAGGCAAACATGAAGTAATGTTGAAAGCTAATATTGGTGGCAGAGATTTACAAGCAGGGAAAGTTATTTTAATACCAGCTGGAGGTATTTGTGAAGAGAAGATGACATTGGTTTAATCATTTATATATTGTTCATCCGCAGGAAATGTCGTCTAAACAGATAATAGGGATTTACAAATCCCTGTCACTAATTACTAAGACTTGCAATTAAAAATAAAAGCCACAATAAAACGATCAATAGTAATAACACGACTAAAATACCCGTAACAATCGCTGTTATTTTACCAATTTGAGCTAGTATTTTATTGGTAGGAGTAAGTAATCCAGGTTGTATTTTCTCCTTATGCAGCATATTGTCGCAAAGCACATAGGCAGGTATTGCAAACAAGGGAAATATAAAAATACCTAGCATAGAAAATATAAAACCTAAAATAGCATTAGAATTGGCCTTTTTTGCTTCAAGTGCATCTATTGGAATACCTTTTTTGTAGATTACCCTCGCAAATTGTAATCCTATTTTTTCTTTTAAAGTAAGTTTTCTACCTAGCATTTGTTTAATTACGGTATTATTAGGAATTGCAACAAAAGCTGGTTTTGTAAGTATTGCCGAATTTGTCTCCTCTACTACAATTTTACTTGCCAGTAAGGTCGAAAAGATGCAACACAAAGTAATAATCAGTAACAGTTGTTTCATGAGTAGAAAAGTTTTATTTACAAAGAAAGATAAACTCAGGTGGAATACATGTTCCGATGGGCATCTAGTCTAAACAGTTAATACAGATTTCCAAATCCCATTTTGAACAGATGCCCCGAATATAACCGAAGTATTAGAAAGTATTTTGGCTTTTTCAATAATTCAGTTGTGTCTGAACAATAACAGTTTGGTAAATTAAAAAGCAAAAGGAAAAATAGGATTAATAATCTATCTATGTCAAACGGTCTGGATAAAATACTCGCAAGCCAAACTTTTTTGTTCCTCATAATGCAACTTCAAACCGTACCAAATTCGGCAGAAAATAAGTACATGATGCAATAAGTGCTTACTTTAGCTCAATAAATTACCACAAATGAATCCGCTTGGTAAATACAGTTCAGACATATCAAAACTTTGTGAAAACCACAAAGTAAAAACCCTGTATGCTTTTGGCTCGGTACTTACAGACCAATTTAACAGCAATAGTGACATTGATTTAATGGTTGATTTCTCCTACATAGAAATAGAAGATTATGCCGACAATTATTTTGACTTTAAATTTAAGCTTCAAGACCTCTTAAAACGTCCGATTGATTTATTAGAAGAGAAAGCTATAAAAAATCCATATTTCAAACAGTCAGTAACCCAACAAAGACAACTCATTTATGGACAATGACTTGAAAGGATGGCTGTTCGATATATTGAATGCAATTATGGAAATTGAAAGTTTCTTGGCCAATCAACCGAGTTCTTTTTCAAATTATGAAGCTGATTTGCGAACAAAAAGAGCAGTTGAAAGAAATATTGAAATTATTGGCGAAGCGATGAACCGAATTCTTAAAAAAGATGAAACAATAATCTTAACTAACTCACGAAAATTTGTTGATGTGCGTAACCGAATTATTCACGGTTACGATTCAGTTTCAGACCAAGTGATTTGGGGAATTGTGGTTAATCACCTGCCGATATTACAATCAGAAATTAAACAATTACTAAACGAGTAATAAAGCAACTAGCAGATAAAAACTATGGACTAAAACCATATTTCCTCCTCCGCTGGACTACATGTTCCGCTTGGCATGTCGTCTAAACAGATAATAGGGATTTCCTAATCCTTTTTTGAACTGAAATGAACAATATTTCAGTTTCGTCTGAACAATTTCAGTTTCGTAAATTCAAAAACAAAAGCAATATGAGGGTCAATGATCTATCTATATCGAACGATCCGAATAAAATACTCACAAGCCAAGCCTTTTCGAAGTAGATTTTTAGTATAAAATGTTTACTTTCGGTAAAAATCGTTTTATGACGTACTTGAATTTTAATGAAAACTAGGAACGGTAGGGCGAATATTTAAATTATCTAACTTTTATTTTTTCATTATGGCAATAAATACTGGAAACAATTCGAGAAAAGGATCCATAAAAGGAAGAAGTCAGGTTTATAATCCTTCTACTGGAAACTATGTTAAAAGAGATACAGAGACGGGTCAATTCATTGATGTAAAATCTGATGGTACTCCATTTAAAGGAATAAGAAAAGAACCAATCATAATAAAGCCGAATCCAAATGTGAATAAGGATACAGCAAAAAAAGCTGAAAGTGCAGTTATTAAGGTTAAAAACAGTAAAAAGCAATGAGGATTCATAAAAATTATGATAGGAATGTTTTTATCAACTGCCCTTTTGATGATCAATATGAATCAATATTCAATGCAATATTATTTGTCGTCCATAAGTGCGGATTTGTTCTACGTTGTTCAAAGGAATACGAAGATTCCTCAAGCATAAGAATTCAGAACATCGTTCAATTAATTAGCGAAAGCAAATATTCCATTCACGATTTATCTAGAGTAAGTTTAGATATTACTTCTCAACTGCCAAGATTTAATATGCCATTAGAACTAGGTATTTGTATTGGAGCAATTGAATTTGGTTCAAAAAAACAAAGAGAAAACAAATATCTCATTATTGAGAGTGAAAAATTTAGATTCAAGCAATTCATTTCAGATCTTTCAGGACAAGACATCAAAGACCATAAAAATTCCGTTGAAGGTGTAATAAAAATTACTAGAAATTGGCTTTCAAGCAAAACTCCCGACACAATTCCAAGTGCTACTTTAATCTACAAAGAATATCAAAGTTTTTTGGAAGATTTACCTTTGATATGTAAAGAAAACAATTGGATTGTTAACGAGTTAACTTTTGAGGAATATTCTACGACGGTAACAAACTGGCTAACGCTCAAATAAAGTAAATGACAAAATGTGGTTTAGGATATGTATTTCAATAAATGAAAGTAAAGTTTCGTAGTGCATTTCGCCTCTAACAGCTAATCAGAATTCCCCCCCTTTACTACGAAGTGTGCACTACGATATGATGCTACTTGTTTCAACACCAGCGAATTTTGAGTTAGCATAAATACAAAAATGTCACCCAAAAAGGATGTATAAATGCTTATAAACCCCTTAAGGATGACAATTTTGTAGCCTCTAAAAGAACCATTAAGTCCAATAGGGGAGGAACGAATAAAATGGCAAGCAGGTGGAATATAGTGCAGCCATTATCTATTCCTCGTTTCTAAACACCACAAGGCTATCAAATACATCAACCAAAACAGGTTTGGTTTTATCCATGGTTCCGCCTAATATTTTCTTACTCAATTGATTAACAATCTCTTTTTGGATAAGTCTTTTCAGCGGTCTAGCCCCCAATTGTGGGTCATAACCATTTTCGGAAAGATAATCCAGTAAATAAGCGGAAAATGTAAGGTCAATGCCATTTTTTGCCACCAATGCTTTCAATTGGTTTAATTGTATAAGAATGATGCCCTTTATTTCTTTCCGCATCAGCGGTTGAAACATTATAATATCGTCAATTCGGTTGATAAACTCTGGTCTAATGGTTTGCTTTAGTAGGTTCACTACCGCAATTTTAGTTTGCTCAACCACTGCTTCCTTGGTTGCTTCCGTCACATTCTCAAAAGCTTCTTGTATAATTTGGCTACCCATATTGCTTGTCATCACAATAATGGTGTTTTTAAAATTAACGGTACGCCCTTTATTATCCGTTAAGCGGCCATCATCCAATACTTGCAACAAAATATTAAACACATCAGGATGAGCTTTTTCCACTTCGTCCAGCAATACCACACTATAAGGTTTACGGCGTACGGCTTCCGTCAGTTGACCACCCTCGTCATAACCTACATAACCCGGAGGAGCGCCCACCAATCTGCTCACCGTATGTTTCTCCTGATACTCGCTCATGTCTATGCGTGTCATCATATTTTCATCATCAAACAGGTAATCAGCTAAGGCTTTTGCCAATTCAGTTTTACCCACACCTGTAGTGCCCAAGAAAATAAAAGAACCAATAGGTTTTTTGGGGTCTTGCAACCCAGCGCGGCTTCTTCTGATAGCATCTGCCACGGCGGTAATTGCTTCCTCTTGTCCAATCACTCTTTTGTGCAATTCATCTTCCAGATTTAGCAATTTTTCTCGTTCGCTTTGCAGCATCTTACTCAAGGGAATACCTGTTGCTTTGGCAATTGCCTCCGCAATATCTTCTGCATCCACTTCTTCTTTTAGCAAGCGTTTTTCGCTATGGGTATTCAATTCTGCGGTTGCTGTTACAATGATTTGCTCTTGCTCTTTTATTTTGCCATACCTAATTTCTGCCACCTTACCAAAATCGCCATCGCGTTCTGCTCTTTCTGCGGCAATTTTTAGGTTATCGATGGTTGATTTAGCCTCCTGTATTTTTTCTACAATATCCCTTTCTTGCTTCCACTTCGCTTTTAAAGTATCTCTCTCCACGCTCAGTACAGAAATCTGTAAGGACAAGTCTTTTAGTTTATCCGCATCATTTTCCCGTTTAATAGCCTCCCGCTCAATTTCCAGTTGACGGATATTGCGCTCTAGTTTATCCAATTCTTCGGGCATACTATTCATTTCCATCCGAAGCTTGGCAGCACTTTCGTCAATTAAGTCAATCGCTTTGTCGGGTAAGAATCGGTCGGTAATATATCGGTGAGAAAGTTCCACCGCCGCAATGATGGCTTCATCTTTTATCTGAACATGGTGGTGCGTTTCATACCGCTCTTTAATACCTCTAAGGATACTTACGGCATCTTCCACACTCGGTTCATCCACCATCACTTTCTGGAATCGCCTTTCGAGTGCCTTGTCTTTTTCAAAGTATTTCTGGTACTCGTTCAGGGTAGTGGCACCCACTGCCCGCAATTCGCCACGGGCTAGGGCTGGTTTTAAAATATTAGCGGCATCCATAGCACCCTCTCCACCACCAGCACCTACCAATGTATGAATCTCGTCGATAAATAAAATGATGTCCCCATCACTTTCGGTAACTTCTTTCACCACCGCTTTCAAGCGTTCTTCAAACTCGCCCTTATACTTTGCCCCAGCAATAAGCAACCCCATATCAAGGGCATAGATGATTTTCCCCCTTAGGTTATCAGGTACATCTCCGTTAACAATGCGCATTGCCAATCCTTCGGCAATAGCAGTTTTACCCACACCAGGCTCACCCACCAAAATGGGATTGTTTTTGCTGCGTCTAGTAAGAATGTGTAGCGTACGTCTAATTTCTTCATCACGGCCAATTACTGGGTCTAGTTTGCCTTTTCTGGCAAGGTCAATTAAGTTCTTAGCGTATTTCTGTAGCGAATTGTATTGATTATCGCCCGATTGTGAGTTGACAGTGCTGCCTTTTCTTAGGTCTAGTATGGCGGCTATCAAACCTTTTTCAGTCAAACCAGCATCTTTAAGTGTTTTACTGGTATCATCATTACTGGTCAAAATGCTTAATAAAAGGTGTTCTACACTTACAAATTCATCCTTAAATTTTGCTAAAAAGGAAGGGGCTTTTAGCAATACATTGTTCAAATCTCTACCAATTGTTTGCGCAGGATCTGTATCATTCACTTTGGGTAATCGCTTAATGCTTTCTTCTAGTTTATTTAGTACCAATGCCGTGTTTACTGAATTTTTCTTTAGCAAATAATCTAAAGAACTGTCTTCATCGGCTAACAAAGCTTTCAGTAAATGATTGGTTTCAATATTTGGGTTATTGTTAGAAAAGGCGAGCTGTTGTGCCTTTTGGATGGTTTCTTGTGCTTTAACGGTAAAATTATTCAGATTCATTTCTTTCCACGCTGGGTATTTAATTAGGTTTTATAATTGGTTCAATGTGTTTCTATTGCTGCAAGTTCGTTGCGCTAAAATGAGGTGGAAATTTAGAAGTGAGGAAATAGAATAGGTTGCATTTAACAGGCTTATTGTTCAGTCTGTTGTTCCTTGATGAGTGCTGTTAATCCTCTCATTTCATGGAAAATGTATCCACCCCTTTTTTTGGTAGTTATGCAGCAGAAAAAGTTTGCGGAGTGGGTAATCTGCAATGATGCAACTCGCTATTGCGAAATAATAATTCGTAGTTCATAATTCACATAGTTAATAATACCGTAGTATAAGGCTAATGGTAATTGTTTTTAAATCCATTACATTAATTAACTACGATGCTGTGTTGATAAAGATTATGGTAAAAACTCCTTACTATCGATTCATTAACCATGCTTTCAAGTCTTCAAATTCAGCCCTCATTTTCACACTCAACTTTTCTTGTGAAAGCAGGTATTGAACCTGTTCTGGAATTTCTACTTTTTTTCCTGTCGATGCTTCTACTGTATCGGGGAATTTCACGGGGTGGGCTGTCTCCAATATCATTCCTTTTAGTGGTGCAGCATAAGCAGGATTGCTCGCCGTCTTCAAATACTGCTCCAAAGCATAAAAAGCCACTGCTCCATGCGGATCTAGGGTATATTCATAGTCTTTATAGACCTTTTCAATGGCTTCTTTTGTCATTTTGTCAGTAATACTTACGCTACTAAACATTCCCTTTAGGGCATCAAATTTTTGGTGAAAAAGTTCGATTATCCGTATAAAATTGCTTGGATTTCCTACGTCCATTGCATTGGAAATAGTGGATACAGAAGGCTTTGGTGTATAAGTACCTGTTTGAAAATACTCAGGAACAACATCATTGGCATTACAAGCGGCTAAGAAATGTTTTACTGGCAAACCCGACCTGTTTGCAATAACACCTGCGCAGATATTGCCAAAATTGCCACTTGGAACACAAATTACTGGCGGTTCGTCATGTTGCCATTGCTGATAAGCCAAAAAGTAATAAAGCTGTTGGGGTAACCATCGTGCTACATTGATGGAATTAGCAGAGGTTAAAGACAGCTTTTTGTTCAAATCTGAATCGGCAAACACTTGTTTTACCATCGCCTGACAGTCATCAAAAGTGCCTTCTACTTCAATCGCGCGTATGTTTTTTCCTAGGGTGGTTAATTGTAGTTCTTGAATGGGGCTCACCTTTCCAGATGGATAAAGAATCACTACATCCACGCCATCTACGCCTAAAAAACCATTGGCAACTGCTCCGCCAGTATCACCAGAAGTTGCCACTAGTACTGTAGTGTGGTGATAAGCATTTCTATTAAAATAACCCAAACAACGGCTCATAAATCGAGCACCAACATCTTTAAATGCTAATGTGGGGCCGTGAAATAATTCTAATGAGCTGATGGTATCTGTAATTTTTACCAATGGAAATGGAAAGTTGATGGTTTCTTGCACAATAGTGGCCAATACATCATCTGGTATGGCGTCACCAACATAGGGTTTCATTACAGTAATGCCAATTTCCTCCTTACTGAGGTTTTGAATATTATCAATAAATCCATCGGGAAGTTGGGGTGTAGTAGCAGGAAAATACAATCCTTTGTCGGGTGCTTGCCCCCTTATGGCTGCTTCAGCAAAATTTACTATGGGCGATTGGTGGTTTAGGCTGTAATAGTTCATGATGTGTGAGGCTGATTCTATTTTCTGGCAGAATTTGTTTGTGGTAAATTATCTAAATTATAATGTTCTAAGAAAATCTTTGATAAGGTGTGTCAAATGGACTGAAATGCGGTGGAGATTGGCCAATTGTTGATCGTGAATCCAAAATTTTGACTACTGATGGCTACTTAATTTTTACACCAGTAGTATTAATGGTGGTCACATGGGTATGATAATCCAAACCTATTTTGTTATAAACAGATTGCATGGCAGATTCAACTGCTAAGGCTGTTTCGGCAGTTTCACTCAACATAAAGATGGAAGGGCCGCTTCCACTAATTCCGCCACCCAGCGCACCCGCTTCTTTACAACTTGATTTGATGTCATTAAATCCGGGTATGAGAATACTTCTAACGGGTTCTATAATTACGTCTTCCAAGCTGCGGCCTATTAGTTGATAATCGTGTTGAATCAGTCCCGCCACTAATCCTGCAATATTGCCCCATTGCTTGATGGCATCTCTTAGTAAAACGTTTTGTTTGAGTATCTGCCTTGCATCGGCGGTACGCACTTCAATTTGTGGATGCACAATGGTTACATGTAGGGGAGGAGCATCAATGGCTACAATATCAAGTGGAAAAATGGATCGAATGAGGGTTACACCTCCGTAGATGGCAGGTGCAATGTTGTCGGCATGTTTCACCCCACTGGCTACTTTTTCGCCAAACATGGCAAAACGAACCAGGTCTTCTTTTGAGAAACGATTGCCCATCAAATGATTGGCAGCAACTACAGGGCCAGCCGCACTTGCTGCACTACTCCCAATACCGCTACCAGGTTTTATTTGTTTGTTGCTCAACAATCTAAATCCTTTTATGTCTGGACATTCCTCCAGCATGGCCAATAGCGCCGCACCAGAAACATTTTTTTCCGCATCAGTAGGCAAATCAAAATCATCTTGATTAATAATTTCAACACCCGGTTGGTCAGAAATGGAGACGGTTAATTCATCATTTGGTTCGTTGAGTGCGAACCCAAGAATGTCAAAACCACACACCATATTGGCCACGGTAGCAGGAGAAAGTACGGTGATAGATTGTGAACTAGGAATGTACGCAGCGGAATGATTGGCAGAATTGGTCATAAAATGAATTGATACGAACTAAATATTTCCACATGGAAATAAACAAAAATTAGGGTTTGCCACAAACGCACGAATAAAAGTGCTTTAAATCCTACTGATTCTCGATGCAAGGAAACTAATCATTCTGCTCAGTAGGAAACCAAATGTTTATGTACTCGAGCGTTTGTGGCCCCAAATGGAAAGCCTCATCAGCTTACCCTTTTTAGAATAAAGTACCTTATAATGATTTCAAGGCTATGGTTGCGCACATTTGCACACAACCTTAGCCATCCTTAAAGTACCCGCATGATGTCTGCAAACACGCCGCTAGCAGTTACATCGGCACCAGCACCAGCACCTTTTATTACCATCGGCTGTTCTGGATACCTTTCTGTGTAAAACAGTACTAGGTTATCTTTTCCATAAAGGTGGTAGAAATCACTGTTGGCGGGAATATGTTGCAACCCTACTGAAGCTTTTTGATTTTCAAATTGGGCAACAAATTTTAGTTTGCAATTTTCCTTGGCTGCAGCATCATATAATGCTTTGAAATGAGCTTCATGTTTTTCCATTTCTGAATAAAAATCTTCTACACTTCCTTCAAAGCAGGAGGCGGGCAAGAAAGGTGTGTTGGCAATGTCTTCCATTTCCATTTCTTCCCCAATTTCCCTTGCTAGAATCATTATTTTTCGCATTACATCGGTACCTCCAAGGTCTAAACGAGGGTCTGGCTCGGTATAACCCTCTGCTTGTGCTTGTCTTACAACGGAGGCAAAAGGTTTTGTTCCATCATAATTATTGAAAACAAAATTGAGGGTTCCAGAAAGCACGGCCTGTATTTTATTGATCCAATCCCCACTTTTAATGAGGTCGTTTAGCGTACCAATTACAGGTAAAGCAGCACCCACGTTTGTTTCAAAAAGATAGGGTGCATTGTATTCTCTCGATAAAGATTTGAGGTGTTTGTAATTGGCATAGGGTGAGCTTGCTGCTATTTTATTGCAAGCAACAATAGCGATGCTTTTGGAAAGCAAACCACCATAAATACCCGCCACATCTGCATTTGCAGTTACATCCACAAAAACACTATTGCGTAGGTTCTTTTCTATGATGGTATTGGTGTAAACTTCCAGATTCATGGTATCAGCTTCTGCTAATAGTGTACGCCAATCTGTAAGATCAATTTCGTTACTTTCCTCTGCAAAAAGCATTTTTTTACTAGTAGCAATGCCGGTAATCCTTGCCTGAAGGTTGTGGTGTTGCAACAGGTATTGCTTTTGTTTTTTTATCTGTTCGATCAATTTACTTCCCACATTTCCTGCACCGCATATAAACAGGTTCAATTGTTTATAAGTAGTTTCAAAGAAAGCTTCATGAAGTACATTAACGGCTTTTTTTACGTCGCTGTAGGCAACTACGGTAGAAATATTTCTTTCGGAAGAGCCTTGGGCTATAGCCCTGATGTTAACACCATTTCTACCCAAAGCACTAAACAACCTACCTGCAATACCCGGATGGCTACGCATTTTATCACCCACTAGTGCAATAATAGATTGACCCGATTCTACTTTTAATGGCTCTACTTTTTTGCTGGCTAATTCCGATTCAAAAGCAGTATCTACTGCAAGCTTGGCTTTATCGGCATCGGCGGAATTGATGGCAACACAAATAGAATGTTCGGAAGAACTTTGGGTTATTAATATCACGTTTACTTTAACAGTGGCTAATGCTTCAAACAAACGCTTAGAAAAACCAGGTATGCCTACCATTCCACTTCCTTCGAGGCTTAGCAAAGCAATATGATTGATGCTTGATATTCCCGTAACGATACCGCCACCTTCTTGTGCAACAGCCTGTAAATGGGCAGGGTTGATGTTTTGCTCAATGATAGTACCAGCTTCTTCAGGGGCAAATGTGTTTTTTATCCAGATGGGGATATTTTTATCCATAGCCGGTTGAATGGTTGGTGGATAAATCACCTTAGCACCAAAGTGAGATAATTCCATGGCTTCTCTGTAGGAGGTATAAGGAATGGTTCTCGCATTGGCCACCCAACGTGGGTCGGCGGTCATCATGCCTGTTACATCTGTCCAAATTTCTACTGATGATGCATTTAATGCGGCAGCATAGATAGATGCCGTGTAGTCGCTTCCACCACGACCGAGTGTAGTGGTAAAATCATTGGCATCGCTGGATATAAAACCTGGTGCAATAAACAATTGGCTGCTAGAAGCTGCCACTATTGCTTGAATCTTTAATTGAGTGGTGGTAAAATCAACCGCCGCAAAACCAAAGTTGCTATTGGTTTTAATGGCTTTTCTGCTGTCTATCCATTGAATGGAAATACCCAACGAATGAATATAAAAGGAGATGATTTTGGAAGACAATAACTCGCCATAACTAACAATGCGGTCTTTCGTTCTTTCGGATAATTCCCCCAAACGGAATACACCCTCTGAAATATCTTCTAATTCATTGAATTGTTGTTTTACAAAACTGATACAGGCACTTTGGTTGTTGAGCGGCAATAGCGATTGCACCGTTTCTAGGTGTCTTTTTTCCACAGCATGTAAAAGTGTTAAGTAGGTTTCTTTTCCAGCAGCAGCTTCTGTAGCCATATTAATTAGGCCATCGGTTACACCTCCAAGAGCCGATACCACCACCACAGCAGGATTATACTTTGGTTGAACTACTATATTGACTACTTTTTTTATGTTCTCCGCATTGGCTACAGATGAGCCTCCAAATTTTAAAACGATCATTTATGCTTCTTTTTTAAAGGAAATATTTAAGTGAATGAATCAATTATAGCAAATAGAATTTACCTACTTCATAAGCTTTTTTGCACAATGAGCAATTATGATGTGAGGGGTTGAAGCATCATCGGCAAAAAAGGCAAATCAATACAGTAAAATTGAATACTACAAATGGAAATACCTATTGTTTTTTTAATAAGGCCGCTAAGGTAACAGAATAGGTAATTGGCAAACCCAATTTTTACTATTTTCACGGCCTCACGATTGCTGATATGAAAAAAGTCCTTGATGATAAGTTTGGGCAACTTATGGATATAAAGTGATTATTTGTGCTGGTTCTTGGGGGCAATTATCATTTGATTATCCTATTTTAAAATGGTTTTGATTTGTATAATTCATATAACTTTCGTAGATGACTCAGAATGCCTCGGGCTTACAGCAGTTTAAAAATCAAGTTGGCATAAAGTTCCAACTATACAACAGTCTTTTTGGTTCCCTTCCTTTTCACAGAATTGAAAAAACAGGCGTATTGGTTTCCTTATTATTGGTCAACTGCGAAGAGGGCTACCAAAAGAACCAAAGTCCAGTTACTATTATTGAGGAGTTTTTTGCCAAGCAAACCACTTATGTAAAAGAAGAAGAAAAAGCTGACTTATTGTTTCGTTTTGTACAATACATTGAACGTCAAGTGGTGTTGTTCGATGCTTTAGAAGATGCCGCTTTTGGTAAATTTCATGATTTGGGCGGAAAGGGAACTATGAAACATCTGGGGATGCTGGTGGATCAGCAGCAAGCCCAACCTGCTTTTGAAGAGAAACTGAAAGATTTTAATATCCAACTAGTACTTACCGCGCACCCTACACAATTTTATAGAGATGCAGTGCTAGGTATCATCAACGATATTTCTAAATCAGTAACCGATAACAACGAAACAGAAATTTACACTTACCTACAACAATTGGGTCGTACTCCCTTCTTCCAAAAGGAAAAGCCGACCCCTTACGATGAGGCGTTAAGTTTACTTTGGTACTTAGAAAATATATTTTACCCTGCCACTGGTAACATTATTAGCCGGTTAAAAAACAGTTTTCCAAATACTGCTTGCGAAACCAACCCTATTATTAAAATGGGCTTTTGGCCTGGTGGTGACCGTGATGGCAACCCTTTTGTAACTGCGTCAACTACTTTACAGGTAGCCGAAGCATTGCGTATTGGCATTATTAGATGTTATTACCGTGATGCTCGCAGTTTAAAACGGAGGCTCACTTTCAAGGGAGTGGAGTCTTTGTTGGCTGTGTTAGAAAAGAAATTGTACGATCATTTATTCATTCCCGGCTTTAAATCTACCCTCACTAAAGAAGGGATTCTTGCCACATTGCACGAGGTAAGACACCAAATCATTTACCAACACAACAACCTTTTTATTGAGCTCATCAATAATTTCATCAATAAAGTAGAAGTGTTTGGGCTTCATTTTGCTTCATTAGATATTCGTCAAGACAGCAGTGTACACGTAAAAGTGATGGAAACCATCGCTCAAAAAACAACTGTTTTACCTTCCAATTACCTACGGCTTTCTGCGGCTGAAAAAATGGATGCGTTGGCTTCAGTTACAGAAACAGTGGATGAAACCATTTTTTCTGATGATGTACACAAAGACACCATCCTAGTAATTAATGCAATCAAAGACATTCAAAAATCGAACGGTGAGGCAGGTTGTAACCGCTACATCATTAGCCAATGCAACAGTGCGGTGAACGTGATGGAAGTGTTTGGATTGTTTTTAATGGGCGGATGGGAGAAAGAAAACCTGCACATAGATATTGTACCCCTTTTTGAAACAGTGGATGATTTGCAACATGCGGGTGCAGTGATGAAAACACTGTACGAACACCCCGTTTACAGCAATCATTTAAAAAGAAGGGGCAACAAGCAAACCATCATGGTAGGCTTTTCTGATGGAACAAAAGATGGGGGATACCTAATGGCAAATTGGAGTATCTACCAAGCCAAAGAAGCTTTAACTGCTGTATCTAATGAATTTGGAATTGACGTATTGTTTTTCGATGGTAGAGGCGGTCCACCTGCTAGGGGAGGGGGTAAAACGCATCAGTTTTATGCCTCAATGGGTAACAATATTGCCAATAAAGAAATACAGTTGACCATACAAGGCCAAACCGTTAGTAGCAATTTTGGTACGATTGAAAAAGCGCAGTTTAACATGGAACAACTACTCCATGCAGGTTTGTCAAACGGGTTGCTTACTTCTGCCGATATGAATATTCTGCCACATGAAGCAGAATTGATTACCAACCTTGCAGAAAAGAGCTTCCGTGCCTACATAGGTATAAAAGAACATCCCAATTTTGCCGATTACCTTAGCCATGCTAGTGCATTAAAGTTTTATGCGCAAACGAATATCGGCAGCCGCCCTGCCAAAAGGGGTGCTTCTTCCAAGCTTTCCTTAAAAGATTTAAGGGCCATTCCTTTTGTAGGTGCTTGGAGCCAATTGAAACAAAACGTTACGGGATACTATGGAGTAGGTACGGCTTTTCAGCAAATTGAAGCAGAAGGAAGGTGGAACGAGCTGGCTCATTTGTACCAGCATTCGCTTTTCTTTAAAACCTTGATGGACAATTGCGAAATGGCGATGAACAAATGTTTCTTCCCCCTTACGGCATTTTTGAAAGAGCATCCTCAGTACGGCGAAATATGGAATATGGTATATACTGAGTTTGAGTTAACTAAAAAATATGTACTCAAACTTTCTGGTCACACAACGTTGATGCAAGATTACCCAACCGACCAATTGTCTATTCAAATGCGGGAAAGAATTGTGTTGCCATTGCTTACCATTCAACAATATGCCATTACCAAGGTGCGGAAACTCGAGGAAGGGTTGGTGACCAACGCGCCCATTAAATCCACGTACGAAAAGCTAGCGATGCGTTGTAGCTTTGGTATCATCAATGCTGGTAGAAATTCTGCCTAATCATCTGTTTTCCTATAACAATGTAAATAATAAGTTGGGTTTTTGCCATAAGTGCAAAAGCCTTAACAATAAAAAAGGGGGGCAAACGCCCCCTTTTTTATGGCGTGTCATATTCACCAAAACCTATGTGAAAGGCTTAAGCATTTAGTTCGGACTTTGTAATTAGGTCAATCTCGGTGGTGATTAAGGCAATCTGGGTGGTGATTAGATGAATCTCGGTGGTGATTAGATGAATCTCGGTGGTGATTAGATGCATCGCGATGCCGATTAGATAAATCTCGGTTCCGATTAGATATATCTCGGTTCCGATTAGATGAATCTCGGTTCCGATTAGATGAATCTCGGTTCCGATTAGATGAATCTCGGTTCCGATTAGATGAATCTCGGTTCCGATTAGATGAATC
>JAIXOJ010000168.1 GCA_027486835.1 Chitinophagaceae bacterium | reverse complement strand
TGGTAAGCGGCCAGATTGCAGAATTAAACGTGGAATTGTTGGTGCCGCCGAGTTCGCTCCAACTGCTGCCGTTCCATTTGGCTACATAGTATTTTCCATTGCTGTTGGTGAACCAGCCAGCGGCATAGATATTACCTGCCGCATCGGTGGTAAGGGTTTCGATAGGACTATTTAACGTAGAAGAGTTCGTGCCGCCTAGCTCACTCCAACTGCTGCCGTTCCATTTGGCTACATACCATTTTCCATTGCTGTTTCTGAAACTGCCAGCGGCATAGATATTTCCAGCCGCATCGGTGGTAAGGGCAGAGATTCCAAGTGAACCATCAAAAGTGGAATTGTTAGTGCCGCCGAGTCCGCTCCAACTGCTGCCGTTCCATTGGGCTACATAGTATTTTCCATTGAGGTTAGTAAAGTTTCCTGCCGCATACACATTGCCCCCCGCATCCGTGGTAATGGTATTGATACTATTATTAAACGTAGAAGCATAGGGGCCTCCAAGTTCACTCCAAATACTGCCATCCCATTTGGCTAAATACGATTTTCCTTTGCTGTTGATAAAGACTCGTGGCGTATACACATTGCCGGCTGCATCGGTGATTAGGGTTATAATATCACTATTAAACGTAGAATTGTTGGTGCCGCTGAGTTCGCTCCAATTGCTGCCGTTCCATTGGGCTACATAGTATTTTCCATTGCTGTTTCTGAAACTGCCAGCGGCATAGATATTTCCAGCCACATCGGTGGTAAGGATATTGATTCCAAAATTAAAAGTAGAATTGTTGGTGCCGCCGAGTTCACTCCAACTGCTGCCGTTCCATTTGGCAACATAGTATTTTCCATTGCTGTTTGTTAACAGGCCAGCGGCAAAGATATTTCCAGCCGCATCGGTGGTAAGGGTAGAAATCCAACCATTAAATGTAGAATTGTTGGTGCCGCCGAGTTCGCTCCAACTACTGCCGTTCCATTTGGCTACATAGAATTTTCCATTGTTGTTTTTGAAATTGCCTGTGGCATAGATATTTCCTGCCGCATCGGTGATAAGGGTAGAGATATACTCATTAAAAGTAGAATTGTTCGTGCCGCCGAGTTCGCTCCAACTGCTGCCGTTCCATTTAGCTACATAGTATTTCCAATTGCTGTTTGTTAACAGGCCAGCGGCATAGATATTGCCAGCCGCATCGGTGGTAAGGGTAGTGATCAATGAATTAAACGTAGAATTGTTGGTACCGCCGAGTTCGCTCCAACTGCTGCCGTTCCATTTAGCAACATAGTATTTCCCATTGCTGTTTGTGAACCTGCCAGCGGCATAGATATTTCCGGCCGCATCGGTGGTAAGGGTAGAGATTTTAGAATTAAAAGTAGAATTGTTGGTGCCGCCGAGTTCGCTCCAACTACTGCCGTTCCATTTGGCTACAAAGTAATTTCCTTTTCCGTTTGTAAAGTCGCCAGCCGCATACACATTGCCCCACGCATCCGTGGTAAGGGTAGTGATACTATTATTAAACGTAGAAGCATAGGGGCCTCCAAGTTCACTCCATATGCTGCCATTCCATTGGGCAACATAGTATTTTCCATTGCTGTTGGTGAAGCTTCCAGCAGCATAGACATTGCCCCCCGAATCGGTCACAAGAGTAACGATATTTTCGTTATACTTAGGAGCGTTGGCACCCCCGAGTACGTTCCAGCTGGTGCCATCCCACTTGACAACTTGGTATTCTCTATAAACGCTTTTCAATTGTATCGAAGCATAAATATTTCCAGACGCATCGGTGGTAAGGGTAGAAATATAATTAAAAAAAGAAGTGTTGGTGCCGCCGAGTTCGCTCCAACTGCTGCCGTTCCATTTGGCAACATAGTAACTCCCATTGCCGTTGGTGAATCCGCCAATGGCATAGATATTTCCAGCCACATCGGTCGTAAGGGTTTGGATACCATAATAACCATTAAAAGTAGAATTGTTGGCACCACCTAGTTCGCTCCAACTGCTGCCGTTCCATTGGGCAACATACCATTTTCCAGTGCTTTTGGTGAAATCACCTGCGGCATAAATATTTCCAGCCGCATCGGTGGTAAGGGAATTGATTCTAGAATTAAAAGTAGCATTGTTGGTGCCGCCGAGTTCGCTCCAACTACTGCCGTTCCATTGGGCTACATATTTTTTCCCATTGCTGTTGGTGAAATAGCCAGCGGCATAGATATTTCCAGTAGCATCGGTGGTAAGGGTTTCGATACTTCCATTAAAAGTAGAATTGTTGGTTCCCCCAACTTCGCTCCAACTACTGCCGTTCCATTTAGCAACATAGTATTTCACATTGCCGTTCCCAAACTGCCCCGCTGCATAAACACAGCCGCCCGCATCGGTGGTAAGGGCATTGATAGACCAATTAAAAGTAGAATTGTTGGTGCCGCCGAGTTCGCTCCAACTGCTGCCGTCCCATTTAGCAACGTAGTAGTATCCATTGTTGTTTTTGAACCTGCCAGCGGCATACAGATTGCCGTTTTTGTCTTTGGTGGTGCATTGGATATAGTCGTTAAAATCACCTTGTGCGGTCTTATAAGTGCCTAAGGGAGTCCATTGGGCATTAAGTTCATTTGTACCTACCATAAACAAGGCTACTAAGCCCACCAAAACCTGTGTAAATTTCTTTTTCATGTTGTTCGTTTATTTTATTTCAATAAATGGTATAAAAAAACCTTCCCTATGGATTGCATAATGGGAAGGTTCGCTTTCTGTGGTTAGTAATAAATTAATTAAACGCCTGGGGTGGTGGGTGGAGTAGTGGTTGTAGGATTTTTGCCATCGCCCTTGGGCTTGGTTGATTCAATAATCTGCTCGGTTTGAGCAATGAGTGCATTCATATTATTCATCAAATTCACATACTCGGTCGTGTCTTGGTTTTCATACAACGCTACTTCATAGCGTGCATTGATGATGTTTACTAATCCATTGTACGCTTCTCTAGTTGGTTGGCGAAGGTCGCTGTAGGTGTCTTTGGTGGCTTGTACCCCAATTTCTACCGTGCGCGCTTGGTATTTGGCTTCAAAAGCAACATTGGCATCATTTATTTGTGTTAGCCAATCTTGTGCACCAATAGTAATAATCGCATTTCTCACTTCAGTATTGTTGAGATAATCTGCATAAATTTTATATAAAATGGCAGATTCTGAAGAGTAATCTTCTGCATAAATATGTGGGCTTAGGTTGTTTAAATAGTTTAGTAAAAAAAGAGCCGCTGCTTTAATGTTGGCTTTTTTGCTACGGGTTTGTGCCTTTACATAGCCTACATATCCAATAATGGCATCGTCTCGGTCTTCTTCTAGTTGTTTTATTTCTGCTGTTTCTTTGTAAGCTTGATCTTGCTTTAACACTTTGGCTATTCGATCGACCAAATCTTTCAATGGATTTACTCGCAAAATAATTTTCAATTTGGTAGGGTCGGCATTGGTGATAACGACTAACAGGCGCACAAAAAATTGATAAAACTGTGTGCTAACTAATTGGGTAAGTCTTAATTTCTTAATCATACAGTTGATTTTATAACGGTTAATTGATATTGGCCGCAAAATAATAAATTAGATAATTAAAAAGTCTACTTGAGTGCTTTTTTTTGAAAAAAAATTTTATTTACGGCATCGTGTGCACTTTTTGGGGCTTTTTTTAACATTTACACGCAATAAAACTGATTTTTTCGGCTTTGTACCATTGATACAGCTTCAAAAAAAGATTTTTCAGCTCTGTACCATTGATACAGCTTCAAAAAAAGATTTTTCAGCTCTGTATCATTGATACAGCTTCAAAAAAAAATTTTTCAGCTCTGTATCATTGATACAGCTTCAAAAAAAGATTTTTCAGCTCTGTATCATTGATACAGCTTCAAAAAAAGATTTTTCGGCTCTGTATCATTGATACAGCTTCAAAAAAAGATTTTTCGGCTCTGTACCATTGATACAGCTTCAAAAAAAGATTTTTCGGCTCTGTACCATTGATACGGCTTCAAAAAAAGATTTT
>JAIXOJ010000099.1 GCA_027486835.1 Chitinophagaceae bacterium | reverse complement strand
GGGGACTATTTGCTGCTAGGAAATTCTTTGAAACACGATTACGGGGACTATTTGCTGCTAGGAAATTCTTTGAAACACGATTACAAAGACTATTTGCTGCTAGGAAATTCTTTAAAACACAATTACGGAGACAATTTGCTGCTAGGAAATTCTTTAAACACGATTACGGGGACTATTTACTGCTAGAAAATTCTATACTTTCGAATCGAAATATTCATTCTTGCAAGTACTTTGCTCATTTTGCGAAGTAAATAACAATGGCGATACTCAATTACCTAAAGGATGGTAGTACTGGCAAAAATCGAAAACATGGTATCGCAGCAACAATTGGGTTGTGCACGATCCTAGCGAAAGTTCACTCTAGAAATAATTGTTTATTTTGAAAAGTAAATTGCATCTAGTAAGCTTATAAACCAAATGACCGACCCAAAAAAAGACACGGGAACGATAGCAACTCAAGCCCAAAAAGAATTAATCGCTAGTTTTTTACTTTCTTTTCTACTTCGATACAAAGTTCTTTTATCTTTAGCGCAATATTATTAGTAAACAATATTTAATAGATTTTTTTTACTTTTTAATCTTTCTTTTCATAGGGGTGTAATAGTTTACAATTGTCAACCAACTTAAAGGATTCTTTCTTATGGTTAGTTGGTGTGATTATTTACATTTTTTGTGAGATTAACAAGTTAAATAATTTTAAAACTTAAATATAACAATAAAAGAAAAAAATGGAGTTACTAAAGGAAAGATTTAAGGCGAAAGCCGACACAGAGAATGCCGCAATCAAAGAATTGCTAAAAGAACATGGTGGAAAGAAAATTGGTGAAGTTACCCTAGCACAAGCCTATCAAGGTATGCGGGGTATTACAGGTTTGGTAACAGAAACCAGTTTATTAGATGCAAAAGAGGGTATCCGTTTTAGAGGTTACTCAATACCTGAATTACAAGAAAAATTACCAAAAGCAATCGAGGGAGGGGAGCCTTTACCAGAAGGTCTATTTTACTTGATGCTCATAGGAGAATTGCCTTCTGATGAAGATGTGGAGCTAGTTTCTGGTTGGTGGCAACGCAGAAGCCATGTGCCTTCACACGTATTTGCTGCTATAGATGCACTACCGCTTTCCACTCACCCTATGACCATGTTTGTTATCGGGGTAATGGCTTTGCAAACAGAAGGTGAATTTGCAAAAGAATATGCCAAGGGCATGAATAAGAAAGACTATTGGAGTGTGGTTTATGACGATTCAATGGATTTAATTGCACGCATTCCCCACATTGCCGCATATATATATAGACGTAAGTACAAAAACAACGAACACATCAATCCCAATGGCTTATTAGATTGGTCAGGAAATTTTGCCCACATGCTTGGGTACGATAGCGATGGATTTAAAGAATTGATGCGTTTGTACATGACCATCCATGCCGACCACGAAGGTGGAAATGTTTCTGCCCACACCACACACCTAGTAGGTAGCGCACTTAGCGATCCTTATTTGAGCTATGCCGCAGGTATGAATGGATTGGCAGGTCCATTACACGGTCTTGCTAATCAAGAAGTGATTAAATGGATTTTTGAAATGCAAAGCAAATTGGGTACCGACTTACCCGCCAAAGAACAGATTGCCCAATATGTTCAGGATACATTGAATGGAGGAAAAGTAGTGCCAGGTTATGGCCATGCGGTACTACGCAAAACAGATCCCCGCTTTACCGCACAAATGGAATTTGGTAAAAAGCACATGCCAGAAGATAAGCTTTGCCGCACCGTTTGGAATATTTATGATACCGTACCGCCTATTTTACAATCACTAGGAAAGATTAAAAACCCTTGGCCAAATGTGGATGCGCATAGTGGGGCACTTTTGGTACACTATGGCATGGTTGAATATGAATTCTACACAGTACTATTTGCAGTAAGTCGTGCATTAGGTGTGCTTTCTAGCTTATGCTGGGACAGGGCATTAAGTATGCCATTGGAACGTCCTAAGAGCGTAACCACCGAAGCAGTAAAAGAATGGTTAAAAGGAAACGGAGAAATTTGGGAATAAACCCATTCTTCTATAATATATATAATAAGTCAATAAAAAAGCCCCATAATAAATGGGGCTTTTTTATTGCTACAATTTTCAACGCGCTATTCCTAGGCAAAGCATGCAACATCTCTTTTTTTTATAGTAAATATCCTGGGAATGGATTTTCAAAGCATAGAAAAACGAGGAAAAATTGGATTTACTCAGACTAAAGTAGATTGGCAAATCAGAAACAAAGACAAAAAATAATTCCCGGAAAATTTTACCCAAAAGTATTTCTCCCTCAAATTGTTAATCCCCTTTAATTTGTGAGCATAAATTCAACTTAAAGGTATGAGCTACACCCCCGCAGCAGACAGATATGCTAAAATGAAGTACAACAGATGTGGCAATAGTGGACTGCTATTGCCAGCCATTTCACTAGGTCTTTGGCAAAATTTTGGTGATGTGGACACTATTTCCAATTGCAAAAGCATGATTCAAACCGCCTTTGACAATGGAATTACCCACTTTGACCTAGCCAATAATTATGGTCCTCCTCCCGGAAGTGCAGAAACCAACTTTGGTAAAATTTTGAAAGAAGATTTTAGTGGCTATCGCGATGAACTCGTGATTTCTACCAAAGCTGGCTACACCATGTGGGATGGGCCTTATGGCGATTGGGGAAGTAAAAAATACCTCGTATCCAGCCTAGATCAAAGCTTAAAAAGGATGCAGTTAGACTATGTGGACATTTTCTATCATCATCGCCCAGACCCTAATACCCCATTGGAAGAAACCATGCATGCCCTCGATTTAATTGTTCGTCAAGGGAAGGCACTGTATGTGGGTATATCCAACTATGATGCAGAGCAAACCGCTTTGGCTTTGACTATTCTTAAGCAATTAAAAACACCGGTTGTCATCCATCAACCGAAATACTCCATGTTTGAAAGATGGGTTGAGCCCTATTTATTAGACATCCTCGAACATTATGGTATAGGGTGTATCCCATTCTCTCCGCTGGCACAGGGATTACTTACCGACAAATATTTGCACGGCATCCCCGCCGATGCAAGAGCTGCGCGTAATTTTTTCTTGAAAGAAAGTGACATTAGTGAAGAAAAAATTGAAAAAGCAAAATTGCTCAATCAGATTGCGCAACAACGTCAACAGACCCTTGCACAAATGGCATTGTCTTGGATCTTAAAAGATCATCGGATTACTACGGTCTTAATTGGTGCTAGTAAACCAAGTCAAATTACTAATTCTATTGCTTGTTTAGAAAATACTACCTTCTCTCAAGAAGAACTCACCCGCATCAATGAAATCTTAGCCTAAGATTTTAATCGTTGCATGGCCTCTGATGGTAAGCTCGCTCGTTTTTTTTTGGCATAATCAAAACAAACCATACCTGTTTTGGCTTTGCCAGCTAATGAGCGGCTTCCATCTTGGTTAATCACTTCTAGTAAGTAAAAGAAATCAAACCCAATCTTATCAAATCCATCTGCGGTTATCGAAATGCTTATTCTATCACCATAAACCAATTCTCGCTTGTATTCTATTGCCACGTCGCTCATGATTAGTCCCACCCCAGCTATATTCAATTCGGAATATCCCAACCTAGCCAAAAATTGTAAGCGAGCTTCATGAATTAATGCAAGAAAGGCATCATTACCAACATGCCCACCATAATTAATATCGGAGATACGAATAGAAATTTCTGTCGAAAATGAAAATGTAGAAGGAAGATTTACCTTGACTCTGTCCATGAGATTAGTTAATTATTTTGAGCGTTAGCAGAAAGAAAATCCAACAATTGGGCAACCGCTTTTTTCCGATGACTAAGCACATTTTTTTCATCTAGCGACATCTCGGCAAATGTTTTATTGCTGCCATCTGGTACAAAAACAGGGTCATAGCCAAAACCTTTTAGCCCTTTTTGCTCTTTGATTATTTGTCCATTACAAATTCCCTCAAAAAGGTATTCTTGCCTACCAAGTAAAAGGGAAATAACCGTTCTGAATCTTGCTTTTCGGTTGGTTATTCCTTCCAAATTGTGGATTAGTTTATCAATATTCGCTTGAAAATCCCTTCCCTCTCCTGCGTATCTGGCACTTTTCACACCAGGTTCTCCATTGAGTGCTTCCACCTCTAAACCAGTATCTTCACTAAAAACATCCAGCCCAGTTAATCTATGAATTACTGCGCATTTTTCAGAAGCATTTTCGTGTAAAGTATTGTGGGGTTCTTCAATGTCTATGTTGATGCCCGCTTCAAATAATGTTATAATCTCAAATTGATTACCAACTACCTTTCTTATTTCTTCCACTTTGTGTTGGTTATTAGTAGCAAAAACCAACTTCATAAATCCCTTTGACCCTATTTTATCCATCCTATTTAATTTGTTTATGGTGTCATTATCTAGTGCAACAATACACTGTAATATGTATGATTTAGCAAGGCATCTACGCCTTCGCCCAAAAAAGCAGTCTATCAAAATATCTAACGTAACATGAAATGGATGCTAACATTTCGGTATAAAGAATCAAAGCCATTTTCCCAAATGGACTATTGCTAAATGCCAAACATTAATTTCAGTGCCAACCAAAGCTTGGTTTTTTCTGTCTTCACCTGATCACCTACCCCAAGCATACCTGATAATGGAGCAGCCATCAATATTTGCGTTTGTTGATAGTTTTGTAATTGATACAGCGGAAAAGTAAATGGTAGCCCAATAATTTCTGGACTAACATCAAATAAGATCAATTTATTAGCCCTCAATTCCTGCACAAGTTTGGAAAACTGTATCTCATGTCGAGCCGCATTAATAATAGCAACATCGCCTAGGGATAGCCGGCAGGCAATTAAAATATTGGACAAAAATTGTAACCATTCGTCGTTGATATGTACTGCATTAGAATCGCGAATTACAATTGATATTTGTTTGATATTGCCCCCTAAATAACTCAGTGGTGTGGTTTTTACTTCAACAGTAGCAGGCTTTGCCATAACGGTAGCAGGCAACACATCATGGTTTTGTGGTTTAACTATTGGTTTCTGTATGGCAGTTTTTATTGGTTCATTCATCTTGATGAGTTTATCACCATATAAATCTGCAATAATGAAATCTGGAAGGATGATTTTGTCAAAACTCATGGCAACAAAAAAATTACAGGGTAAGCTTCTTTTCTTTTTTAGCTTTATTTGCAATAATTACACTAAACATAGTTGATATGGGAAAGACGACAAATATAGGGGTAACCCCAGTAACAGAAAGTAAATTGAAAGACTTGGATTTTTCAAATTTACCATTCGGCAAATATTTTACCGACCACATGCTTGTGGCCAGCTATTCAGGAGGTGAATGGCAGTCGGTTGAAATAAAGCCCTATCAACCCATCAGCTTTGACCCATCTATTGCAGCCATTCATTATGGTCAGTCCATTTTTGAAGGAATAAAAGCGTATAAAAAAGAAGATGGAGAAGCAGTAATTTTTCGGCCCCATGATAATTTCATAAGATTTAACACCTCAGCAGAAAGAATGTGCATGCCAGTTGTTCCGGAGGAAATTTTCATCGGGGGCATGAAGCAACTAATTGCAATAGATAAAGCATGGATACCTGCCAAAGCCGACCACTCTTTGTATATCAGACCATTTATGTTTGCCACAGACCAAGTTATCGGTGTAAAACCCTCTGACAGTTATTTATTTATCATCATTCTTAGTCCTTCTGGGCCTTACTACTCTTCACCTATGAGGATTTTAGTGGAAGAAACCTACACAAGGGCTGCGCCTGGTGGTGTAGGTTTTGCCAAAAACGCAGGTAATTATGGTGGTAGCCTAATAGCATCTCAAATTGCAAAAACAAAAGGTTACGATCAAGTACTTTGGACAGATGCTTTTGAACACAAATGGCTACAAGAAGTGGGAACAATGAATGTGTTTTTCGTCATCAATAATACGGCCATCACTCCCTCACTAGAAGAAGGAACTATTTTAGCTGGTGTTACAAGGAACAGTGCTATAGCGGTTTTAAAAGAAATGGGATTAACAGTTGAAGAAAGAAAAATCAATATTGACGAATTGATTGAAGCCTACGAAGCTGGAACATTGCTTGAAGTGTTTGGTACAGGTACTGCTGTTACCATTTCTCCAGTAAAGGAGGTAAAATACCAATCGAAGGTTATGTCATTTGATGTTGATGGATTAAAAGTAGCACCCGAGCTAAAAAATCGGTTAGATAAAATTAAAACTGGTGCAGTTGAAGATAAATACGGATGGTTATTAACGGTTTAATAAACGTTGTTAACTACTGATTTATTTGTGCATTTTTTATGCACACAAGAAATAATTATTAGGTCGGAAGAAGGTTTATTTAAAAATTATGGTTAAATAATTTGGAAGTTGCCAATCAGCCCCCTACATTTGCCAACCCAAAAAATATAAGGTTTAAAAATGCCTACAATACAACAATTAGTTAGAAAAGGTCGCGAGATAATAAGAGCAAAGAGTAAGTCTAGAGCTTTGGATGCATGCCCTCAACGTAGGGGTGTATGTACTAGGGTATATACTACCACACCAAAGAAACCCAATTCTGCGCTTCGTAAGGTTGCAAAGGTTCGTCTTACCAATAAGATTGAAGTGATTGCTTACATACCCGGAGAAGGTCATAATCTACAAGAACACTCCATTGTTCTTATAAGAGGAGGTAGGGTAAAAGATTTACCAGGTGTGCGTTATCATATTGTTCGTGGTAGTTTAGATACTGCTGGAGTTAAAGACAGGAAGAAAAGTCGCTCTAAATACGGAACAAAGAAAGCTAAGGCTAAAAAATAATTTTAATCAACTTAATAAGAATAGTATCTCATGCGTAAGGCACAGGCCAAGAAATTACCATTAGCCCCAGATGGTAAGTACAATGATAAATTGGTAACTAGATTTATCAACAATATTATGTGGGATGGCAAAAAAAGTACTGCTATTACTATATTTTATGACGCTCTTGACAAGGTAAGCAAGATTACCAACGAAGACGGATATGAAATATGGAAGAAAGCGCTTTCTAACATTACTCCAGCTGTTGAAGTGAGAAGTAGAAGGATTGGTGGTTCTACCTTTCAGATTCCTACCGAAGTAAGGGCTGACCGTAAAATTTCTTTGAGCATCAAATGGATGATCCGTTATAGTCGTGAAAGAAATGGTCGTACTATGGCTGATAAATTAGCGAATGAAATTATTGCTGCAAGCAAAGGTGAAGGTGCATCTTTCAAAAAGAAAGAAGACATCCACCGTATGGCTGAGGCGAATAAAGCATTCTCTCACTTTAAAGTATAATTTTAAGAAACGTTTTTCTATAGAAAAAGCAGTGATTGTTTTCAATCACTGCTTTTTTATTGCACGTACATGAATCATTTTGGGAGCATAAAACAGGTTATACGTCAACAAATCATCTAGCTTCCCTAAGTTTTGAATACCTCTTTTATTTGAACAACAATTATTTGGCAGTGTCCATGTCTAATCGATCTACATTTTGAATACCATAAAGAGACTTTAACCGAGTAACTAATTCCTCTAACTCTTCTTTATCATGCACAAATACCTTGATAGTGCCTTGAAAGATACCATCACCGCTTTCGATAGTTAGTGCTGCAATATTTATTTTCAGCTCACCACTAATTACGTTGGTTATTTTGTTGATAACCCCAACATCATCCACGCCAATAATTCGGAGTCCTGTTAAGAAAGAAATTTCTTTGTTTTTAGCCCATTTGGTTTTTACCACCCGATGTCCATAATTAGCCATTAGCTGGGTTGCATTGGGGCAATTTGTTCGATGAATCATTAACCCTTTTCCTGTACTTACAAACCCAAATACTGCATCGCCAGGGATTGGATTGCAACATTTAGCTAGACTGTACATTATTTTATCACTGCTTTCGCCAAAAATGATGAGTTCACTATCTTTTTTGCTTAACTGCTTCTGTTGATCAAAAACCGTTTCGCTGGTGGTGGTTACTTTTGGTTTAGGCAGTTCCAGCCTATCCCCAATTATGGAGAAATCTTTTATTTCTTTTAAATCAAGTGCTTTGGTGGCTATTGCAAAAAATAAATCTAACTGCGAGTTGTATTTATAAAAACCCACTAATTCTTCAATATTAGCTTGGCTATATGCAGCACCAACTGCTTCTAATTTTCTTTGCAAAAAGTATTTTCCGTCTTCGGCAACCTTACGTTTATCTTCTTTTAGGCTGTCTTTAATTTTATTTTTTGCCTTAGCAGTTACCACAAAACCCAACCAATCTTCACTTGGCTTTTGTTTGCTACTGGTGATGATTTCAATTTGATCACCGCTTCTTAGTTTATGGCTAATGGGTACTAGCTTATGGTGCACTTTTGCACCAATACAATGACTACCTACTTCGCTGTGTACAGCAAAAGCGAAATCAAGGGCGGTACTGCCCTTTGGCAACATTTTTACCTCGCCTTTGGGGGTATAAACATAAATTTCTTCTGTGAGGAAGGAAGTTTTGAAATCTTGCAAGAAATTAACGCTGTCATCGTTGTCCTCTTGTGCCAGCACTTCCCTTATTTGACCAAACCATTTATCGAATCTATCTTCTTCGCTGTGGCCTTCTTTGTATTTATAGTGCGCTGCTAACCCTCTTTCAGCAATTTCATTCATCCGTTTTGTGCGAATTTGCACTTCTACCCATTTGCCCTGAGGTCCCATAACGGTAGTGTGGAGTGCTTCATAGCCATTGCTTTTAGGATTGCTCAACCAATCTCTAAGCCTTTCTGGGCTGGGGTTATACGCATCTGTAATCATAGAATACACTTTCCAGCACTGTTCTTTTTCTTGCTCAGAAGGGGCATCAAGAATGATTCGGATGGCAAAGAGATCGTACACTTCTTCGAAAGTGACGGATTTTTTCTTGATTTTATTCCAAATAGAGTGAATGCTTTTGGGGCGGCCATAGATTTCGAAATTGAAACCAGTCCCTTCTAGTTTTTCTTTTAGTGGACGGATAAATTCGTTGATGTATCTACTTCTTTCCCTTTTGGTTTCGGCTAGTTTTTTCGCAATGTCTTTATATGCTTCAGGCTCTAGGTATTTCATGGAGAGATCTTCAAGCTCTGTTTTGATACCATATAGCCCCATTCTATGAGCCAGCGGTGCATAAACCCAAACAGTTTCGGAAGCAATCTTTAATTGTTTTTCTTTCTTCATGCTGTCTAGTGTGCGCATATTGTGCAACCTATCTGCAAGCTTTATGAGGATAACCCTAGGATCGTCGGTGAGGGTAAGGAGAATTTTTTTAAAGTTTTCGGCCTGCTGACTGGTGTTGGTATCCATGACATTGGATATTTTGGTAAGGCCGTCTACTATTTTGGCTATTTCTTCGCCAAATTCAACCTGTATATCGTTGAGGGTAACATCGGTATCTTCTACTGTATCGTGAAGTAAAGCACAAATGGTACTTCTTACACCCAGACCTATTTCTTCTACACATATCATGGCTACAGCAAGTGGATGAAGGAGATAAGGCTCTCCACTTTTTCTGCGCATGGTTTTATGTGCTTCCGCTGCGATTTTAAAAGCAATTCTTACCAACTCTCTGTCACCTTTCTTAAGCTTTGGACGTAAGCTGCGCAGAAGACTGCGATAATGACGCAGAATCTCTTTCTTCTCCTGTTCTGGGGTGAGGTTATACTTAAGCGTATTACTAGCAGTAGTAGTTTCGGTAATGTTTTGTTCGACAGCCATAGGTAACGAATATAATTAAACGAACGATTCGGAAAAGGAATGCTGCGTTTTTTTTTGGCTTTTAGTTGTGGATGATTGATTTAGTACTCAACTCATTACTTTTAGACGCACTTATTTAACCTAAACTTGACTACCATGCTGGAATTAAAGCAACTTCACCATATTGCCATTATTTGCAAAGACTATGAAAAGAGTAAACGATTTTACACGGAAGTACTTGGATTTCGTATCAAGCAAGAAATTTACAGAGCACCAAGGGAGAGTTATAAACTCGACTTATGCTTGGGTGATGACTATTTAATTGAACTATTTTCCTTTCCCAATCCAGCAAACCGACCAAGCCGACCAGAAGCATCTGGTTTGCGGCATATTGCTTTTGCTGTGCAAAGTGTGGAGGCTTCGGTGGCGATTCTTGAACAGCTTGGATTGAGTTATGACCCCATTAGAATAGATGAATTCACTGGCAAAAAATTTACTTTTTTTACTGATCCAGACGATTTGCCTATTGAGCTATACGAACTGTAATTTTTTAAGGGGGCGTTAGGTATTAAAAGTGTTAAAGCCCCCTTCCCATTAATATGCATGTTTACGAGTCAAATTTTGACGCATCCCATTCCTTACCGGGGGGAAATAGTTGTGCTTTTCTTTTCTTCATTTCTACTGCGATTAAAGCACTATTTCCGCCTTGTTCTTCCAGTTTTGAAATGATATTTAGGTAACTCTTTTCGTCTCTGTTTTGACTGAGTTTAAATACATGTTCTAATTGCTCTATTTTAACTTCAAATCCTACAATTGCAGGCATCATTTTACTCAAAAAATGATCGGGAAGATTATCATAAAATGTTTCGGATTGTACATTTCCCTTTTCAAATTTCAATGTCAATTTTCGCATAAACGCAATGAGGGATTCGTTGGACATCACCTCCATTTGTCCAGCAACATGTACACTCATATAGTTCCAAGTAGAGCCAATATGAGGATTACTGTACCAAGAAGCACTTACATAACAACTTGGCCCTGTGAATACCAATAATACATTTGGGTTTTCCATAAATGCCTTGTGGTGGTCGGTGTTTCTCATGATGTGTCCTTGCAAATACCATACACCGTCTCTTTCTTCTAATAAAACTGGAATTTGAGTTGCCACCTGTTTTCCTGAAAGCAAACTTCCCGTAATAAACGCAAAGGGGTGTGCTTCTATGAAATCCAAAACAACTTGCTTTTCTTGTTCTTTGAAGTAGGAAAAATTGTACATACCTATCTATATTAATGGTTCAATTTCATGTTACTTAGCGGCACGATTTAGGCGGTCGTTAATGCTGTTACCAAGGCCAACCGGGGGAAGTTCTTCCGCAATAATAAGGTCTAACTTAAGGGCATCTAGGCGATGAAGGGCTGCATACAAATTGGTTGCCGCTTCATAGGTATTACCAGATGGAGAAAGTATTTCTATTTGTTGAACAGGAATCACCGAGTGCTGAAAGGATTGAAAGGCTAATATACCTATGCGGGTTTCCGCCGCAAATTGAGCAATAACTTGAACAATGTTTTTGGTGAATATTAACGGTGTAAGCGGGGAGTAATGTTTGGCCAACATGCCTGGTGCATCAGGAGCTGTTTCGTTTTCAGTTATCTGAATGACTTTCCCTACCACTGCCTCTATTTGTTCAAGGGATAAAGACCCATGCCGATACAACACAGGTTGATTGCCCTGAAAACCAATTATTGTAGATTCTATGCCCACAGTGCAAGCACCACCATCGAGGATAAGGGGAATTTTGCCATGAAAATAATTCGCTACATGCTGTGCAGAGGTAGGACTGATGGTGCCGAATGGGTTGGCACTTGGTGCTGCAAGGGGAAAATCAATGGCATTCAATAACTCAAGTGCCAAAGCATGGTTGGGAATTCTTATAGCGACTGTACTTTTTTGCGCAGTAGCTAATAAAGGCACATGGGGTTGTTTGGGAAGGACTAAGGTGAGCGGCCCCGGCCAAAATGCTTCTGCTAGCTGCATGGCGGCGGGAGGAATATGGGCAGCAACTTCAGACAAGCGAGCGATGGAGGCAATATGTGCTATTAAAGGATTTTTAAGCGGTCTATGTTTGGTTTCATAAATGGCCCTTAAAGCGCTTTCGTTGAACATGTTTCCCGCTAAACCATAAACCGTTTCTGTGGGTAGGCCAATGATGTTGCCCGCAATAAGTACTTCAGCGGCTTGGGAAATGTTGGTAGTAATGATTGCCATACTTGGGTGAATGGGTTTACAATTTAAGGACATAGCGAAGGGATATTGACCCACTTAGGTTCGCTATGTGTAGAGGGACGATTAGTGAAACAATGTTGCTTATCTTATTTGCTTGTTACAGTAATTAAACAAAATGGGTGGATACAACATTCACATAAGTCCCAAGAAAAAAGCCTACGCAAAAGGGTTGCTATGAAGGAGCGTATTGATGACTGCCTGGGGCAAGAAAGGGGAGGCATCCCCACCGTTTTTAAGAATATCACGAACAATGGTAGAAGCCACAGAAGTGTATTTGGGTTCACCAGTAAGAAAAACAGTTTCGACATTTCTGTCTAGGGTGCGGTTGGCATCGGCAATGGTTTTTTCATACTCAAAATCACTTACATAGCGAATACCCCTAAGAATGAAACGTGCATCAATTTTTTTACAAAACTGCACCGTGAGCCCTTCATAAATGGCACATTCTAGTCGGTTGTCTCCTTTATAAATTTGATTGAACCATTCCATACGCTGCTCAGCAGAAAACATGGGGCTTTTAGCTGCGTTGATACCAATGCCTACATAAATTTTATCGAAAAGTGGTAGTGCTCTATCAATAATGTCAACGTGGCCTAGAGTAACTGGGTCAAATGTGCCCGGGAATAAACAGATGCGCATAGCGGATGATTTGCTTTATGAAAAAGGGGTGAGTAATTATTGATTCGTGGTTAGGTTACTTTCATTCTTACCGCTATTGCGGAGTGGGGCGAAGGAGGTACAAAACGGCCATTCTTACGGCAACACCATTTTCTACTTGTTGGAGTATTATAGAGTCTTTTCCATCTGCCACATCGCTATCTAGTTCTACTCCACGGTTTATTGGTCCGGGGTGCATAATTGTAATGGATTTACCAATACTATCTAATAAAGTGCGGGAGATGCCGTAGGCAAGGTTATACTCTCGAAGTGAGGAGAAAAGGGGTTGATTTTGTCTTTCAAGTTGAATACGCAAGACGTTAGCGACGTCGCACCAAGCAAGGGCTTCCTTCACTCGGTAGGTGACTTTTACGTCGAAAGCTTCTGTTAAATAAGTGGGTATTAATGTGGGGGGGCCTGCGACCATCACTTCTGCACCCATCTTTTTTAACAAGTACATATTGCTGAGAGCTACCCTACTGTGCATAATATCACCAATAATGGCCACCCTCAACCCTTTTAATGAACCAAACTTTTCCGTCATTGAAAAAGCATCAAGCAGGGCTTGAGTGGGGTGTTCGTTAATGCCGTCTCCAGCATTAATGATGGCCGCATCGATATGTTTAGCCAAAAAATGAGGTGCGCCGCTGGCACTATGCCGCATGACCACCATATCTACTTTCATGCTGAGGATATTCTGTACTGTATCTAAAAGTGTTTCCCCTTTGGCAGCAGAGGAGCTGCTAGCAGCAAAATTGATGGTATCGGCACTGAGTCTTTTTTCAGCTAGCTCAAAGCTCATGCGAGTACGGGTAGAATTTTCGTAGAAAAGATTCACAATAGTTACATCTCGCAGAGAGGGTACTTTTTTTACTGGCCGCTGCAAGACTCCTTTAAAATCGGCTGCAGTTTGCAGGATTAACTGGATGTCTTCTTGGCTTAGGTGCTTTATACCAAGGAGATGTTTAGTAGAAAGTTTCATGAGCAATAGTAATTAAAAGCAAAAGGGGCAAGAATGAGTATTTCTAAAATTTTCTAAAGCAGTTCATGGCTTATAAAGGGATGGCTATACGCCATTCTCGAGCAGTTCAACACGTTCATTATTCTGCGCATTTTGCAGATATACCATTACTTTTTGGTTGGGGAATGTGTCAATTGCCCTACCTACATAATCTGCCGCAATGGGGTATTCGCGCGTAAAGCGGCGATCGATAAGCACACATAGTTCCACTTTTTTGGGGCGACCAAAATCGTGGAGGGCATCTAAGGCAGCACGAATAGTGCGACCTGTCCACAAAACATCATCTATTAGTACCACTTCTTTATTTTCAATACTAAAGGGCATTTCGGTTCTGTTAGCATGGTGTAATTGTTTATGGATGTCGTCGCGATAAAACGTGATGTCAAGTTTACCATATGTAATAGAAGAAGGAGGCACTAACTGCTCAAGCTCTGACACTATTTTATCACTTAAAAAAACACCCCTTGGTTGTAAACCAATGAGTACAGTGTTTTTTAACTGCAAATGATTTTCAAGTATTTGGTAAGCCAACCGTTTAATAGTAAGCAAAACCTGCTGCTGTGATAAAATAGGTTTCAAACTAAATTTTATTATTTGTAGCGGATAAAAATAGCCGCTTTGGGTAATACGGTTGAAATTGTTTTAGGAGGAAGTAGGGATTAGTGATTAGGTGCTTCCTATCTAAATTGATAGAAGTAAACTATTCTAATGATTCCCAAACATGGTTTATTTCATTAAGTGTTAGTTTTTATTTGGGCACAACTGTTCTGCTAGGAGTCTTTGCTATAAAGAACTAGATAAAAGGGATTATTTCCAAATAAGAATAAACATCCCTATTAAAATACAACCACCACCCAGTAATACTTTGGGTGTAACCGGCTCTTTTAATAACACAAACGACAGCAAAAGGGTAACTACAATACTTGCTTTGTCAATACTAGCAATGTAGGATACAGGGCCTAATTTCATCGCTCGATAATAAAAAATCCAAGATACTGCTGTTGTAAATCCAGACAAAGCAAGGAATATCCAATTTTTTGCAGGCGAATGCTGTATTTCTGCAAAAGCATTTCTAAATAAAAATGCATTGACCACCACTATTGTAAACACCACTGCTGTTCTAATGGTAAGTGCCGTATCGCTACTTAAATCTTTCATACCAAACTTTGCAATAACAGAGGTTAGCCCTGCAAAAACCATCGAAATAATTGCGTAAACAGTCCATTTTTCCATACTTATTTTGTTTAAAACACAAGTGAATTGCCTTCTAATTTATATCGAAAGTGGTGAATGTAGTTAACCTACCTGTTGGTCAAGCTTTTGGTTGGTAAGGGTAGATACTCATGCTCGATAGAGATGCATGACCATGCTTCAGTACGGGTTGAAATTCCCTCGAATCCAACAATTAATACATGCCATCCAACGATTCGTGTAATTAGAGCGAATGCGAATGGGTTAAAAGTGTATTGTATTAGCCAAGCATTAGCCACCATTCGTGGATTCGTGGCCGTTCTTTTTAGGGTATTTGGTAGGAGTGAGCCTAAAAATGCACCCTTATTCAAAAAGAAATAAGCAACACCATAAGGGCAACCACTACTTTTAAAGCCTTAACAAAACAGAAAAAATGAAAAAAATAATTTGGATAACCTTGAGCAGTATTGTGACCATACTTTTAATTGCCTTCTATGTGCGGTTTTATTATGTTTTTGCTGAGGGTACAAAAGCCGGGCAGCTCAACACTTTTCAAAAGAAGGGTTATGTTTTCAAAACCTATGAGGGCATTTTAATACAAAGTGGTTTTAAGGCCAACATTCAAAGTAATGAATATCATTTTAGTGTGGAAAACCCTGCCATTGCCCAAAAACTCCTTGAAAATGCTGGAAAGGATATGGAATTGCATTACAAAAGCTATTTCGGAGTATTACCTTGGAGGGGCAATACCAATTCGGTGGTGGATAGTATCTATTTTATTAAGGATGCTAATGTAGGGGGTAAGTAGGGGGGGTAGGTAATCTGACCTTGTTATTTATATCTATGGATGGTAATAGCGAAGCCTAAGCGAATGGCACAAGCTGAAAGCTTGAGCAAGCGGGTTGTCTTATTTATTTTAGTTTATCTTTTGTACTAATGCTTTTAAAATATTGCGTTAAGAATAAATTACGATAGCACTCCATAAAACAGAATTCTATGCAAAAATTTAAAACTGACCCGAAAAAATTTGAACATTTATGTAAATGGGTGGCAAGGGAAAATTATGGACCTAACGTTTTTCTATATAAAAGGCATCGCCAAGAAGGTATTGATATAATTTGGACTGATAAAGGAAAGCAACATGTTATACAATGTAAACTAAGAGAAAAGCCACTTGCTTCGGAGCTTATTAGTTCATTAGAGAATGATTTTATGAAAGCGCTTCAATACTTTTCAAATGGGTTGGAGCAGTTCATCTTTGCAACTACGGCTAATCTTAAAATTGTTGAACGTAAGGTGAAACGACATAATGGTGTTACAGAAAGCGTTTCAGACGTTTGCAACAGATTGGCTTTTGAAAATGGCATAAGGATTACTTGTTGGCATTGGGAGTATTTGGAAGAAAGAGTGGAGGAGTCACCATTTTTAATGAAGCATCTTTCAAATCGTGTGCAAGGTGCAGATATGATAGAAGATGATTTTATAGAAACGGAACTTGCCAAATATTAAGGAGAGCCAGACAAAAAATCAAAATTAGAATACTACGGAGGGCAGAAAGACATACAATGGTATGGAATAGTAAAAGGCTGGGATGCTCCAAGAGAAATTTACAATAAAGTTTTTGGAGATATAAAGGCTTCTTTTACCAAATCTACTCCAATTGCTGCTATTATTAGAGGGGATGGTGGTAGTGGTAAATCTGTATTGTTAAGAAGACTTGCTTACGATTGCAAAGATGCATACACAGTGTATTGGTTGGGTAGCAATATAGAAGCATTTTTAAACAATGAATTTATTTATGATGTGCAAAAAAATCCCGAATCTAATTACCTGATTATTTTAGAAGATTGGTATTTATATATAGATAGGGCAAAAAACGAAAGCATAGCCTCACAAATTTTGGAGAACCTTAACAGAACAACTAATGCCCGCCTTTTAATTGGTGATAGAAAGGGGAAAAAGAAGCTATATGATAATTATGTGTTTTCAACAAAAATTTACGATTTCGCAAATACCGAGAATAAAAATCTATTAGAAAACATTTTTAAGCAAATGCCCGAATGGCAAATGCGTATTTCAGATGGCGAGCTGAGCAATATTACCCACGCTACCCTTTTTATTATTTTGTTTATTTTTTGTTATGGTGATAACCAGCACAATGAGGACTTAATTGAGCAATACAAAAGAATTTTCAAAAGCGACTATAATAAATTGATTGAAAACGACGAACCCTTTTTTAAGGGGATGGCTAATGTGTTGTACATTTTTAGTAATCTATATAATATGTATGGTATAACGTTATCCATAGAAGCAATTTGCGAAATGGTAAGCTTTTATAAGGATGGTTCTATTCCCAATAGGTATAAACACGATTTAAGTAAAATAGTAGAGCATCCAATCCTTAAAAAATATCTTCAAATAGACCCTGTCAATAGTAAGCAATTTGGAAAAGTGAATAGGGTAAGATTTCACCACGACACCATGGCAGAAATTGGTTGGGCAAACAAGCATGAATTGATTGAGATTGAGTTTAGTGAAAATCTATTAAAAGATTTAAAAACGATTCTTAACACACCCGCATTAACTTTTGACTTGAATAGTCTATATTCATATATAATAAAATGGCAGCAAGGTACAATTGGTAAAGAAGCCGCAAGAGAGTATCTTAAAACAGAAAATCCATATTTCTTTAATTATGCTTTTATTGCTTCACTCAATTTATTAAATGGGGAAGTAATAGCCAAAGAAGCAGCAAGGGATTTCTTTAAAACAGAAAATCCAAATCAATATCAAGAATCTTTTATTGCCTCACTCAAATTATTAAAAGAGGAAGCAATAGCCATGGAAGCAGCAAGGGCTTTCCTTGATTCAGACACTCCTTATACATATGAAAATGTTTTTATTTCCTCACTCAATTTGTTGAAAGGGGAAGAAATAACTAAAAAAGCAGCAAGGACCTTATTTGATTCTGACACTCCCTATAAATATGAACATTCTTTTAGTGCCTCACTCAATTTATTAAAAAAGGAATCAATAGCCAAGGAAGTTGCAAGGGCTTTCCTTAAAACAGAAAATCCACATCAATATCAAGAATCTTTTAGTGTCTCACTCAATTTATTAAAAGAGGAAGCAATAGCCAAAGAAGCAGCAAGGGCTCTCCTTAATACAGAAAATCCACATATAAATCCAGATGCTTTTAGTGTTTCACTCAATTTATTAAAAGGGGAAACAATAGCCAAAGAAGCAGC
>JAIXOJ010000024.1 GCA_027486835.1 Chitinophagaceae bacterium | reverse complement strand
AAGGAAGCAAGAGAAGTATTAGACAAAATGAAACTATCCAAATCTGAA
This sequence comes from Chitinophagaceae bacterium, assembly GCA_027486835.1. Classification (GTDB taxonomy): domain Bacteria; phylum Bacteroidota; class Bacteroidia; order Chitinophagales; family Chitinophagaceae; genus Parasediminibacterium. The sequence continues at coordinate 9,557 of JAIXOJ010000024.1, read as the reverse complement.
TCTTATGGCTATAACCGCTATCTAGACAGCTTGCACGTAAAAGCGAGTGAAGCAATGTCTTTAAAAAGCGAGGAAGAATTTAAAATAAAAGAAGCTTTTGCCAGGAATGCAATTATTAAAGGTTATAGTAACCAAATAATAGCAGATTTTACTGGGTTAAACTTTGATTATATTGAAACATTGCGAAAAGAATTATAATAAAACAGTAAATCATTTTATCTATTAACAATCTTAAAATAAAAATCCTCTTCGTTTGAATTATAAAAAGGCAATTGTTATACCGGTAGTATTAGAGGTTTATTTGACCGTTTTTTGCGGTACTTTTTTGGACCAAAATTTCACGGTTGATGAGAAATAGGGTATTTATTAATAGTTTATGTAGTTGTTAGCCTTAATAATAGTAATAAAGAAATATGGACACTCCAAACGGAAACTACATTGCAGAGATTAAAGCTATCTTGGCTTCGGCAAGAATGAAGGCATACTGAGCCGTTAATGTTGCCATGGTGGAAGCGTATTGGCAAATTGGACAGCGCATTGTGATTCAAGAACAGCATGGTGCCCTACGCGCTGGCTATGGCGAAGGCATTATAAAGGAATTATCTATTGCGCTAACTGCTGAATTTGGAAAAGGTTTTTCGGTGGCCAGCTTGAAAAATTTTAGACAGTTTTATCTCTGTTTTCCTGAAAATGAAAAAAGCTACGCAGTGCGTAGCGAATTGACATGGACCCACTATCGACTGATAATGCGTGTGGAAGATGCTAAAGCCAGGACCTACTATATAAAAGAAGCTGCCGAACAGCAGTGGAGCAGCCGTGTGCTGGAAAGGAACATCAACTCATTTTATTATCAAAGGATGCTATCTAGCCAAAACCATCAGCCTAGCGAAAATCAAAACATCCTTGACTTTATTAAAGACCCCTACGTTTTTGAATTTCTGAACATTGAACCTGCAAACACCGCTTTGGAAGCAAACCTAGAAACCGCCTTGCTGGCCAACCTCCAACAATTTTTGCTGGAATTGGGCAAAGGCTTCACCTTTCTTGGTAGGCAATTCAGGATCAGCACAGAAACTGAACATTTTTATATTGACCTTGTGTTTTACAATTACTTGCTGAAATGTTTTGTGTTGATAGATTTGAAAACAACCAAACTCACCCATCAAGACATTGGGCAGATGGACATGTACAGAAGAATGTTTGACGACCTTAAAAAACCTGAGGGCGACAACCCCACCATTGGTATTCTTCTCTGTGCTGAAAAAAGCGAGACAGTGGTAAAATATTCTGTTATGAGCGACGAACAACGATTATTTGCTTCAAAATACAAACCCTATTTGCCCACTGAGGAGGAATTGATTGCAGAAATTGCCCGTGAGAAATTATGGCTTTCGGAAAAAGGATTTTAATCTAGTATTGCGCCATGAAAGTTTCGGGATTTTCTTATGTACGTAATGGGTTTAATTATGATTGTCCTTTTATAGAAGCAATTGAGTCTATCTTGCCTATTTGTGATGAGTTTGTGGTAGCTGTGGGACAATCCTCAGATGGAACTAGGGAAGCAATTGAACGTATCGGGTCAAATAAAATTAGAATCCTAGATACAGTTTGGGATGATAACCTGAGAAAAGGAGGTAAAATTTTTGCTCAACAAACCAATATTGCATTGAAGGAATTAACAGGCGATTGGGCTTTCCACATTCAAGCAGACGAAGTGATTCATGAAAACGACTTGCACAAAATTCAAGAAGCTATGGAAAACGAGTTGAATAATAACCAACTTGATGGCTTTATCCTACCATTCTTACATTTTTGGGGGGATTTCAGACATTATCGAAATACAAGAAGGGTACACAACCATGAAATAAGAATTTTTAAAAACACTGGCAAAGTGTTTTCATTTAGGGATTCTCAAGGTTTTAGGAAGTACGACTCTTTAGAAGCTAATCAAACCAATGAAGAACTAGGTAAAAAACTCCGTGTAAAAAGGATAGATGCGCCGATTTTTCATTACAACAATGTAAGAACCCCAACTTCGTTTGTGAACAAACAATCCGAAATGGGATTTTTTTATGGCGACAATAAAATATCGAAAGAAATTATTGCAAAACCAGCTTTTGACCTGAATTTAGTGGATAGAGTGGCTAAATTTTCTTCCACACATCCAAAGGTTATGGCAGCAAAAGTTGCAGCACATCCCAACAATTTTGAACACGACACTTCTAAAGCAATATGGAACTTTAAGGATAGAATTATGCAGCCAATTGAGGATATCTTGGGCTTTAAAATTGGAGAGTATAAAAACTATATCCTCTTGAAATAAATAGGCTACAGTCAATTCTCATTTTTTCACAGCTTCTTGTTTGTATTTTTCTGCCAAGCCTTTATACTTCATCCAAACATAAGCGGCTGAATACCATGCAATTACCAATCCTTCTTTGCCATCTAAAAAGCCTAATCTAATAATGTAGGTTTGAATAAATGAAAATACTGGGCTTAAATATCGCTTGATAAATGTTGCTCTTTTTTTATCAGCAAAGTATTTTTCTGCACTCAACCTTGCGTAAAGCTCCGTTTTACGCCAATAAGTTGCCATTGAGTCCATTGTAAAGTGCAGTAATACACCTTTTATCACTTCTTTCTTTAGTTGAGTCCCTACTACTTCTTCATGAACTTTTGCCAAGTTCCATTCCGCAACTTTTTTGTTGTACAGCCGAAAGACCTTATCCCGCCCCCAATCGCCAAATCTTATTTGCTTGTTAGCAATAAAACTAACACGCTGGAAACCATAAAGCTTGTTAGGATTATCCAATTTAATGGCTAAGAGAGATTCTTTCAAATTCTCCGTAATTCTTTCATCAGCATCTAAGGCTAACACCCAATCATATTTTGCAAACTTTACAGCTTCGTTTCTGCTCGCTCCAAATCCCATCCAACTAATCTGTATCACTTTTGCACCACAAGCTTCTGCTATGGCTGTAGTTTGATCCTTACTACCAGTATCTGCAAGGATAATATCATCGCTAATCAATTGCGCAGAGTTAATGCAATCTTCTATTACGCTTTCTTCATTTTTTGCAATGATGATGATGGAAATGTTCATAAGGATTTATTAATTATAATAGTGGATAAAGCGTTTTCAAATTGTTGATTTGTTAACTCATTGATGTTTTGGTCGTATCGCACTATCACTGTATTGGGTTGTATGCTTCGCCAAAAGGCAAAATTGTTTGCTTCTTTTGAATAAAATGCCAACAATGGCTTTTTAAATGCATCTGCTACATGCACAACTGAAGTATCAGGAGTAATTACCAAAACAGCCTTCTTGATTAAGTAAATACTATGAAAAAAGCTGGTGGTTTCTTTATACATAAAAAGCCTCTTGCTTTTAATGGTTTGCAGGATAGATAGTATCCAATCATTAATAGCAGGATAGGTAAGCAATACCACTGAAAAGTTGGGAAATTGTGCTAATGCAGTTTCTATTAATTGGATGGAGCGTTCTGTATTGAGTTTTCTGCTTCTGGAAGCTCCGTGTAAATTGATAACTAAAAATGGCATGTTTTGCAATTTATTCTCAATAAATTCTTGAATCAATTGCTTAGCTGGCAAATTATTAGGGATACAATATTGAATAGGTGAAGATTCAAAACCAAGCTTTTCCAACATTTGTTGGTATATGAATGCCGTATTAATAGGCTGAAAGGGAACGTTCAAATTAAAAAGACCATACTTTTCTTTTGCAAAACCAATATTAGCTTGGGCTTTTACCAATCTAATAAAAAGCAAATCTCGGTTTCGCAAAGTGGGGGTTGCGTCAAAAAGCACATCAAAATGTTGGGAACGAAGTTTAAGTGCGGTAGAAATAAGGTGGAAATAACTTCTTTTTGATTGTATTAAAACCTCATCAAAATGCAAATCGGCATTTACCAATTCGCAGTTTGCCTTTGAAGCAACAATACATAGCCGCACAGAGGGTGCCTGCCGTTTAATTTCTGCATAAACAAAAGAGCTAACGATATAATCGCCTATTTTACCATCATAGCGAACGAACAATATTTTCTTTACCGTTTGATGAGCAACTTTATGTGCAGGCAATTTTGTGTCGATTAACCATTTTCCTATGGCTAGTCTCCACTTTTTTAGTTTACCATCCCCCATAATTGATCTTTTATTGCAACAATATCGAAATATTAATAAACACAACAAAATGCAGTATTCAGTAGGAAATAATATTACTATTGCGTTTTGAGTATTTTAAAATTACAATCTTTATAAAATAAGGATAGATGGCTGGGGGGATATTAAGATTGTACCCTAAATAATTTATGAACAACAATAATTTTCCAATGACGACCACTACCAATACAAATGCCCTTGTTTCTATTGTGATGTGTACCTATAATGGCAGTGCTTTTTTGACTGAACAAATAGAAAGCCTACTTAAACAAGATTATCGGCCTTTGGAAATTGTGGTGGTGGATGATTGTTCAACCGATGATACCTGGCAACAACTTCAAAGATGGGAAACATCCTACCCCAATATTTTTCGCATATTCCAAAATGAATACAACCTAGGGTATAACAAGAATTTTGAAAGAGGAATACAACTCGCCCGCGGTGAATACATTGCTTTAAGCGACCAAGACGACATTTGGATGCCTACAAAAATTAGTGCTTCGGTAAGGGCTTTGGAGGCAGCCACTGACAATTCAGTATTGGTTTATTGTAAGAATGTTGTTTTCGAAAATGGCGTTGAAAGGCACAGTCATGTTCGGTTAATGAAGCATTTTGAGGGTGATAACGTAAAAAAAATGTTTTTAAAACCCACCATAGCAGGACACACGATGCTTTTCAAGCAATCATTAATACCTTACATTTTACCTATACCATCAATATTAATTTATGATTGGTGGGTAGCAATAAATGCAGGTTGTAATGGAGGAATAATTTTTTTAAATCAAGTTTTGGTTAAGCATAGGCAACACGCCAATAATGCAGCAAAGGGCTCAATCGGTATAAAAATTAGGTCACAATTCAAAAACATCGAGGAAGTATTACCAATATTCTTGCAAATTGAATCGATGAATGCTAATCACAAATATTTTTTGAATAAACTCATAACACTCTTTGTAAAGCATAACACGAAGTCTAGCGGAACAATTGATTGGCAATTATTTGTTTTCTTCCTTGCTAATAGAAAAACAATTTTTTATCATAAAAAAAGATTTTTTCCATTGATTTCACAAATAAAACATTCACTTAGAATTTCAAGAATGTACCCGTTAACTTACGATTTAGGATTATAAATTTTTTAAACCATCATTGTTATGATTGAGAGCCATTTGGAACAAAATTCTGAACTAGTGTCAATTGTTGTGTGTACCTATAATGGTAGTAAGTTTTTAAATGAACAAATTAATAGTTTAATAAATCAAGATTATAAGCCGATAGAAATTGTAGTCGTCGACGATTGTTCTACCGATAACACTTGGATTTTGCTAAACGATTGGAAAGAACGGTATCCAGATTTATTTCGCCTCTATAAAAATGATACAAACCTTGGTTATAATAGAAATTTTGAAAAAGGTATTCAATTAGCTAAAGGTGTATATATATCTCTATCGGATCAGGATGACATTTGGCTACCAACAAAGGTTAGCGAATCGGTTGCAGCAATCAATTTAATGCCCAATGCTATTTTAGCACATTGTAAAAATGTAGCAATGGAAAATGGTGCATTAAAATCAAATCATACTAATCTTCGGATTTTCTTTCAAGGGAGCGATTTGAGAAAATTATTTCTACATAGCCAATTTTCAGGTCATGCCATAATATTTAAGCGGTCGCTATTGGAATTCATCATTCCATTTCCAGATGGAATAATTTATGATTGGTGGATTTCTGTTAATGCTTGTGCCATTGGATCAATTGCTTTTGTTGATAAGATATTAGTTCATCACCGTGTACACGATAGTAATGCTACTAGGCAAATTAACAAAAGCAACGTTTCGAGCAAATTGGATATAGTAGAAATTTTGGAGCTTTTTAACACGATAAAATATATCCCTCAACAACATCGCGCTTTTTTAAACGAACTTATTGCCATTATCAGAAACCACAATACAAAACAAATTGGAAAAATAGATTGGCAACTTTTTCTTTTTTTCTTTCAAAACAGAAAAATAATATACGGTCACAAAAAAAGACTCTTCCCTATTTTCTCGCAAGCAAAACACGCCTTTCATATTTCTAAGATGAATTTAAATGGAATAGGAGGAGAAATTTGATAATTATTATAATCCAATGTTTCATTACTAAATAATTATAAATTCGCCAATTACTACTTTAAAAATATACTATAGGTATGGAGAGAACGGAAGCAGAAGAAAAATATTATGCATTATCTAGGATGGAAATGGCCGCATTTGTTCCATCAACCACAAAAACGTTATTGGATGCTGGCTGTGGTGAAGGATGGTTTGGAAAAGATTTTATGAAATCTGGTGCAGAAGTATGGGGTGTTGAAATTCACAAGGAATCTGCACAAGTTGCAGAAACAATACTTTCTAAAGTACTTACAGGAAGCATAGAAGAAAACCTCTCTAAATTACCAGATGGATATTTCGATTGTATTGTATTTAATGATGTATTGGAACATTTACTTGACCCTGATTTTGTTCTGCGGGAAATTAAATCCAAATTATCCAACAATGGTGTGATAGTTACTTCTATTCCGAATGTTCGTTATTGGAAAAATCTGCGCAAATTATTATTTAAAAGAGATTGGAAATATGAAGATTCTGGAATACTAGATAGAACCCACTTTCGATTTTTTACAAAAATTAGCATTGAAAGAATGTTTATAAATGCCGGCTATTCAATATTACAACTAAAAGGAATTAATGGTTCTAAATCATTAAGGTTCGACTTATTTAACGCCTATTTCTTATTTAAATCTGGGGATGCTCGTTTTTTACAATTCGCTTGCGTTGCAACGCCAAAAAACAAGCAAGTTAGTTAACTAACTTGCTTGTTTAAAAACTACAATTTAACCAATTCCTCCAATTTGATTTTACATTACTTATAAATTACCTTGCTGACTAATTTTTGATTATAGAGTAGCAAATTTTCTCCACTAATATCGAGTGCAAAGTTGTACTTACTTATTGCACTAAACAAAGCTTTACTCGTTCCATCTTTGTAACGATCGTGTGTTTCAACGATAATCATTCTTGTTCGCTCAATCCATTTTTCAAAACCAATTTCAAAAATTTCTTTTTCAGCTCCTTCTATGTCGATTTTAAGTATATCTATATACTCCTGACCGGAAAGTTCAAGCAATTCGGATATAGTATATGCACGAACTGTATTTTCTCCGCCCCCTAATTCAATCATAAAAGCCGCCTCTCCTAGCGATTTATCTACTACATGAATATCTACTTGCTCACTCCAAACAGCACCTTTTATTAGCGATACATTGCCGTAATTCGACAAGTTTTTTTGTGCTAACAAAAAATTATTTGATTCTGGCTCCAAAGCCCAAATTTTAGCATTTGGATATTTATTGGCAAAAAAAGTACTCGCATAGCCTACATTGGCGCCCAAGTCAAATATTACTTGAGGGGTAAACGATAGTTTCAAATCGTATTCTTTGCTAACAAAAATTTGCATAAAAATTTGAAAATCCACTTTTGTTTTTCTAAACAATATTGGATGCTTTAATTGTGATAATTTTAATGGCTTTGTACTTTTAAACTTTTTTTGTAGATAAAATTTAATGCCATCAATCAATCCCAATGATTGGATACTAGCAGGAAAACTACTTCTCATTCTATTTTTTTTAGGTTTATTTTGAAAAACAAATGGCTATTATTAAACAAGTATTTTCTTTACTCTCAACCCATTACGTATATCAATAGCCAAATACTGCTCGGTAAATACCTGATAAAGTAGTACCAACCACATCACAAAGCAGGGCAATGCTTTTAGCGAATAAGGTCGCACTATATGTTCCCTTACATAAGGAGTAAGCAAATCGGAATAAGAGAAGCTGGTTAATATTATACAGAATATAAAAAAGGCATTCACATTTTTAGATGGGGGCTGAATTGTAAACCAAATGCAAACAGCAGGAAACGCAATTATGTAGGTGGGCGATTCGGCACTTGTGGTAAAAATAACAGTCATGATTAAAACGTTGCAAAGGATATAGAACCTATATCTGAGGTCGCCGAAATGTTTAAACTTCAAGTATTGGGCAAAAAAGAGGATCACTGCGGGGCCGGTTATGTAGATATTTTTAAAGTCTTGCCAGTGGAATATTCGGCGTATCATGCCCATTACAGAGATGTCTTGGTAGTCATTATGGATAAACAAATTGATGTTTCTTTCCGATTTTACTACTAATGCATTATACCAATCTATATAGCACTGTTCGATATACTGTAAATTAGCAAGTGGTACTGGCAAGATAAAAAATACCAATCCCCACAAAATTGCCCATGATATAAATGAACCTTTTTTCTCCGAAAAAAAGAAGAATGCAAAACCCACTACCCCGTAGAGTTTTACCATGGTTGCCAACATGATAAAAAACAAAGCCCATACTTCTTTACCCTTATGGGTATAAGTAAACCCAAGTATGATACAAGCACCAACAAAAGGATTGGTTTGCATCCATGAAGCTGCATTCATCATTTCATGGGCACAAAGTATTAAGATGGCATTCTGGTATTTTTCCTCTAAAGGCAATTGACGAATTGCTAAATACAGAAAGGTGGTATTGAATAATACCCAAGCAGCTAAACCCAAAGCTTTTGGTAACAAAGCAAATGGAGCAATCAATACGCTAAACACTGGCCCGTATAGATTTACGTCGTTGTACTCTTCTGGATAAGGAAGGTAGAGATTTGCATGTTTGAGTGCATGATAAAAAACATGCCTAAAAATAATAAAGTTATTATAATCGTTGTGTAAATAATTAAGAAAAATAGCTAGAATCGAAAGCCCGAACCAAAGGCATATTGCCAACTTTCTATCAAATAAAAATGCACCAGAAAGAATTGATGCTTTAGCGTTTATCAATTTAGTATTCATAATTAAATATTCTCTGGCATAAGGGTATCATTCTTTCATGAAGTTGCTAATCAAACAACCTTTTGTGAGCAGATGCACTAATAGATTGTAACCCAATACCCACTGCCGATAGGGCAAATATTAGTTTTGTTGGTTTGTTTTGTGATTATTTATTTCGCAAATGCCCTTAATTTTAGCGTGGCAGATAATTATTACACGCTTGTACGTTGATTTCACCCCTCCCTTTGCGTTTGCTCTTGAGTAAGTTTAGGAATGAACCCATCTCTAAAGAAACCAAACCAAAAAAGTCTTTTTCACCTCGTTTTCTATTTTGAAATACACTAAAAAAATTATTTCAAGTGCATTCGTACTGCAAAATGAACCAAAAAAGTCTTTTTAACCTCGTTTTCAATTTTGAAATACACTAAAAAAATTATTTCAAGCGCATTCGTACTGCAAAATGAACCAAAAAAGTCTTT
>JAIXOJ010000199.1 GCA_027486835.1 Chitinophagaceae bacterium | reverse complement strand
TAAGCATTATTGTTGGTCCGGATTCATTGTTATGTCAAAAAGTGTGAATTCTTGATTTGATATTATAATTACAACATCATGCAGGAACCATATTGTTATGCAATAGCTATACTGAAAAACAGGATAACAATACTTCATTTGAATGCATAAAAGTTTTTCGCAGTTATTAGTTAAACCTCACCCCAACCCCTCTCCGAAAGGCGAGGGGCAAAACGAAAAACTTTTATGCACCCCTTCATTTTTAGTTCTAAGACATTGCTTTTTTATCCAGAATAAATATTGAAAGAAGGAAGTTGTTTATACTCTTAAGAAAATGGTTTGCAAAAAAAAATCGCTATAATCTTCGTGATTCCCTCTCTTTTGGAGAGGGTTAGGGTGAGGTCTAATTCGCAAACTATTTTCTATTCAGTTTAATTCTACTTTGGTAAACTCAGATTATAAAAAACTATCCCTAAACCCACAAAGCCAACTGTAGGGGGCAATTCTGCGCAATTGCCCTTACTCGAAAATCGAAATTGCTATATAGTTTGCTAAAGTAGAACTAAGGAAAATCAAAGAGCGACACCAGATCAACTTGCAAGCCTAATATTGCGAGCCTCCAAGAATTTTGGCTTCAATTTTTTATCAGAACAGTTAAGTGAAAATTTGGGTAGATGGCAGCGGAAATGGGCTTTATACGTTTTCAAATATCAAGCCCTCAAGAATGCATAATATTATTAGGGGGTGTAACAGAAATGGGTTTATGTAAGCTATGGGCGCAAAGCAGAAGGCTTGATATGTAATGTAAGTATGTCATGTAAATATCAAGTAGAGCTACGGATAACATAGGTGTAGAATACTGGAAATAGAGTGTATATAATTGTTCATTACATCGGAAATAATGATAAATATATATGCTATACTTATGATAGTGGTATTACTAAAAACTAATTTGATGAGACTGTTTCAAAAAAAAGTTCTCCTGATTCTTTTCTGGCGTAAACCATAACCAAATGCTAAAGGGTACATAAAAGTTTTTCGTTCCGCCCAAAAACTTTACAGGGTTTGAAGCCCTAAAAAAGGTTAAGACTCGAAGTAGCCAAGCGAAAAACATTTATGCACCCAATTATTCTCAGTTATGTACTCACTTAGAACACCACGGTTTTTCATCCAAAATACAAAGTCACTGTAAAATTCATTATTGCAACCAAGAAGAACTATCTTGATTCCAAAGAAAAATAAGAGCGTAACACAATGAAATAGATCTTCATTGGACAAAAACAGCATAAGCCCTTACAGAAATAGTGCTTGCCCAATCTGAAATGTACAAGTCCTTAGTTCCCGACCATTTCTGGGTGGTTCCCGACCATTTTTGGGTGGACACATAGCATTTCATTGTGGTGCCTGACCATTTTTGGGTGGACACATAGCATTTCATTGTGGTGCCTGACCATTTCTGAGTGGACACATAGCATTTCATTGTGGTGCCTGACCATTTCTGGGTGGACACATAGCATTTCATTGTGGTGCCTGACAATTTTTGAGTGGACACATAGCATTTCATTGTGGTACCTGACCATTTCTGGGTGGTACATAGAATGTTTTGCTATTTAAAACTGCCTTTTTGCTATATTAAGACCAACCCTTTGTCCTTTTTATAACAATATCTCTGTTCTTGATATTGCTTCATTATCACATCTTGGCTTGTACCTCATTAACCTTTAGACTAGATGCCATTGATGTACACCATTTGAAACAGTTAATATTTTGAGAGGAGTGAGAGATGTTGTAATGATACTTTAATCTGGAATAAAAGGATGCAATTAGAAGCTTTCACAATACAACTACCCGAATGTTTCAAACTTTTGGGTAGTTGATGAATGATATGACTCCATTTTGAGTAAAGTTTCTAATAATGACTAAGAGAAGAGGCGCATCACAACTTTGTATTAATCAACGCTCTTTGGGAAAGAGGGTTGATTAAAAGTTTTTCGGTTTGATACTTCAAGTTTGAACCTTTTAGGGTTTCAAACCCTAAAAAAATTTTCGACGGAACGGAAAACTTTTATGCACCCTGTCGTTCCGCTGCTTGAAGTTTACTATCAATGAATCAAAATCTAAGCGAGTTAGCGAATTGAAAGTTTTTTTACAAGTAGAAAATCAATTCTTCTTTGGTAAATTCAGATTAGAAAACGTACCCCCAAACCTATAAAGCCATCTGTAGGGGGGCAATCCTGTGTGATTGCCCTTACTCCAAAATCGAAATTGCAATTTAATTTGCCAAAGTAGAAATAATAATATCATCATTTTAGCGAAAGCCCAAACACTTCAACAGTACAAGTGGTTAGGGTTTGCCCTTTATTCAAAGGGAACGGTTTCTCTTTATTTCCATGGTTTTGGCCTAAAAAGGTTAATCGAATAGAAATTATGCTGGTCGTTTCATTTGTTTTGCTCAAGTGATGGCTGCACAGCAGCATAAGATATTGTTTTAACGCTATAATGAATTGTTGATGATTAACGAATTGCTTTGCACGGAAAAAAAATTTCGCAGTTACATTTTCATTGTGGTTCTACCATTTTTGTGCTGCTTTGCTTCTCATGCACAGCTTCGATTGATTACCAGAAAGGTGGTGGTGGCAAGTGACAATGGTTGCACTTATTCCAATAAAAGCAATTGGTCTAAACGATTTGAATTCCCAAATAGGCTTAGGTATCCTTCAACAACCCAAGAAGGTGAATACGCCGATTACGCCTTTACTGATATAGCGGGCATGGAAGGCGAGGTTGAAATTATGGTGTTTAAAAATTGGGCTGATGTTGAGCTATCAAAACGCATCGATGCCAAGACTGAATGTATCGTTTCCCATGCCGATAAGTTGGATACCATCCACAATGTAACGCTGACCGCAGCTAAAACAGGTTGGTACAGCCTTGGGAAATTTGCATTCAAGGGCAACCCAAACGAATTTGTGCGTGTGCAACGATTGAACAGCAACCTGAACGTAAGCACGATAGCCCCTACGCTACGCTTTGATTATTATTTCGATACCAAGCCAAGAAAACGCACTACCGAAGAAACGAAGGGCAATTATCCCCTTGGTTTTTCTACTTTGGGTCAATGGGAGACGGGCGTACAAAAAGGTTTTTTGGTCAATTCCTTGGCAAAAAAATCGACTACCAAAGGAGCGGTTTGCTTGTGGAACCCAGGTGCATATGTCAAAGGGAAAATGGGCGTTTATGTGTTCCGTCCAAATGTGGCTGCAAATGATCATTACGAAATAGTCCACGATGGAAAGGTGGATTTTGTGGCGTTGAAATACATGCAATTTGCCAATGCCAATATTTATAATCCTGTTGTGGATCAGGGTTGGTACAAGTTGGGTGAATTTGATTTTTCAGGCGATGGAAAAGAATATGTTCGAATGACCAAAACCAGCACCGATACTTCATTCGCTGATTGTGTCTATTTCGAATCCACCTTATTTGATGGCACTATCGTGAACCGAATATTGGTAACCACCCAATCCTTTAATGGAAAGGATAATCCTGCCAAGCCAACTATTTCCATTGCAGATAAAGAGACCAATACGGCAATTCTACCAGGGTTTTCCCCCATTTACAAGGAAGATGATGTGCAAACAAGCGCAAAAAACGGGATGACTTTCTACGGAAGACCCTACTATATCAAGAATACCAAACTGCCTTATTATTGGAATCCCTTAATCGTTGATTCGGGCAGCTATTCCGTGTATTATTATGCTTATTGGACGGTGAAGGGCGATGGCAGGTTTACCATTTTGCACAATGGAAAGACCGATAAAGTAGATGTCCCCAAAAGCGCAGTGGTCAAGGGTGGATTAACCAAATTGGGGGAATTCTTTTTTGCTGGAAACCAAGCAGACGAATACTTGGTCATGGAAGGGCAAATAGACCGTGCATCGGATATGTTGTTTGAAAAGAAAATAGCAGGCGGTGCCATTTTGCAGCAAAGGATTATCACAGGACATCCCTATTTCAAAGAATTGGTTTACGAGGATACCAAGAACATTCCGCAACAACATGACATCAGTTTCATGGTGCAAAAGGGGTTGGTCAGCCCAAAAGACAAGCAACACTTTGCGCCCAACGAACCCATGCCAGTGGGCGATTTTACCAATGCCCTTTCTAAAATGTTGGAGAGCGATAGCTTCGTTGTGCCAACAAAAAGTCTTTGGCTCGGCTTGCCGATGGAATCCCCGAATCCTAATGAACCTGTTTCACTTTCATTGGCCTTGCAAGTGATGAACAATGCCCTAGAAATTGCTGGTAAGTATTTAAACGTGACCAACCTATTTTCCAAATCAAACCCTATAGCAGAATTGCCCGCTTTTTGCCAAGAAGCGGCCAATAGGTTGCTTACCTTGGGCGTAGTAAAAAATACCGACATCAATAAGGAAGCCATTGGCAAAAGCCTTTCAAAAGCCGAAGCAACCGTATTGCTGAAGGAGTTTTATGAGCAGGTATTGCATTCAGGCCCACCCTCAAATGCCGATTGGGAAATGACGTTTAACGATGAATTCAATGGCGATAACATCGACCCCAATAAATGGAAATTGTCCAATCAATTAAGGTTCAAAGGGCTGAGCGCAAAATGGGCAGAGAATAGTGTGGTGGAAGATGGGGTGTACAAGGGTTTCAATTATTTCGATAATCATTTGGTGCCTTATAGCAGCGGGGAAATCGTGTCTAATTTCACGCAGCAAAATGGCTTTTTTGAAGCCCGCTACAAATACCCTGACAAAGCCTATGGTTCTCATACTTCCTTTTGGACATCGGCGGGGCCAGGTGGCGATTTCAATTACAACGAAGGCACTTATCCCAATGGCGTTTCCAACAACAATTACTTTTTAAGGAAGCCAGAGAATTTTAATAATTTCAAGATCAACACCAATTTCGCCCACGATTTTCATACCATCTCTGCCTATCTCGACCCCAAAGATTTGTTTTATGGTATCGATGGTAAAATATCTTACGAAGTGAAGGATTATCCCCGTTTGTATGCTGGCCCAAAAAACACTACACAGGTGCCTTATGGTTTTTGGATCAGTACCATTGTTACCTATTTCGATGGACCCTTAGATCGTGATCGTATCGATGGGTCTTTCATGGCTGCCGATTGGGTTAGGATTTATAAAAAAGCCAGTTGGAAATTGCAAGTCGATCCAACGCATTGCTTGCCACAAGATAAATCATCGGGCGTGGCCCCAAACATTCAACCTGTCATTGCTTTCAACAAACCCTTCGACAAGGAAACCATCACGAAAAATGGATTTGAAGTAACCGTAGGAAAACAAAATAAAGCCGTTGATTTTTCCGTGGAAGTGCTCACATCGCTCAAAGTGCGCATTAAGTTCAATAACCCATTGTTGCCTGCTTCCACCTACAAGATTGTGGTAAAAAAAGCCATCAAGGATAGGGTAGGGGAAGCATTGGGGAGCGATGAAACCATAACATTTAAAACAAAATAAAAAGGGAAAGCCCGAAAGTGAATGAGGATGAAAAAATTAGTTGGGTTGATAGGTTTGGGTATGGCTTGTCTTTGGGGCAATGCACAGCAGATAGACAAGAAAGGGAATTTGATTTCAATGGATAGTGTTGACCTGTTTTCGATGGTGCAGCCCATACCCAAAGCGAATTTATTTTCCGATACGGCCTATAATATTTGGTGCGGTTCGGTGGTTCGGGGCAATAATGGAAAATTTTATATGCTGTACAGCCGTTGGCCACGTTCGGGGGGGCATTTTGCCTGGATCCCAAAATCCGAAATAGCCTTGGCAAAGGCCGACAAGCCCGAAGGGCCTTACCACCATGTGAAAGTGGTGTTGCCACCAAGGGGGAACCAATATTGGGACGGTGTGTGTACCCACAACCCTGCGGCGATTGTGTACAAAGGGAAGTTTTATCTTTTTTACATGGGCACAACGGGCACTTCACAAGTGTCCATGCCTGCTTCCATGAAAGAACCCAACTGGTGGGAATACCGCAACAACCAACGCATTGGTGTGGCAGTTGCCGATGACCCCGAGGGCGAATGGAAGCGTTTTGACAAACCTGTGCTTGATGTTAGTAAAGACAGTTCGGCACTCGATGCCCTAATGGTGTCCAATCCAGCCATTACCATTGAACCCAGCGGCAGGGCAGTATTGGTTTACAAGGAAGTGTCAAGGGGCAAGGCATTGAAAGGTGGCAAAGTGCATTTTGGGGTGGCATTTTCCAAGTCGTTGCTGGGTCCTTTTGAAAAATATCCCCAACCCATTTTCGAGGGCAAAACAAAGGGCAAGGACAGTGTTTGGATGTTGGCAGAAGACCCTTATCTATGGAATTACAAGGGAACCAATTATGCCATTGTTCGGGACGTGGTTGGCTATTTTACCGACAAGCAGTCGCCCTTGTCCATATTGAGTTCCAAGGACGGCATCAATTGGTTGCCTTCAAAATATCCGAAAGTCATTCCCTTGAAATTGCAATTTGAAGACGGGACTACCGCTGACGATAAATTGGAACGCCCATGTTTATATACCGAAAAGGGGGTACCCAAATTATTGTTCGGGGCTTTGGGCTTTGAAAAAAGAAAATACTCGGTAAACGTGGCGATACCGCTGAAATTCACTACCAAATAGAAAATTTAAAGGAATATTTATTAATGGATAAAATAGGATTAACGATGAGAAAATGTATATGGGCAATGCTGTTGCTGTGCGGTGCAATGAACATTCATGCGCAAAATGTGGATGTGCGTATCCAAACAAAAAAAGACGACCCCAAAATGGATTGGTGGAAAGATGCCAAGTTTGGCATGTTCATCCATTGGGGTGTTTATTCAGTTCCTGCGGGAAGATGGGGCGAAAAAACGCATTTTGGTGAGTGGATCATGAATTCTGCCAAAATATCGGTCAACGAATATGCACAGTTGACCAAAAAATTCAATCCAACTAAGTTCAATGCCGAGGAATGGGTGAAAGTGGCCAAGGCTGCGGGCCAGAAATACATGGTCATTACCTCCAAGCACCATGATGGGTTTGCAATGTTCAAATCCAATGCTTCCGATTTCAATATGGTGGATGCCACCCCTTTCAAACGGGATATTCTCAAGGAATTGGCGGAAGCCTGCCGTAAGTACGACATGAAGCTTGGTTTCTACTATTCGCAAGCGCAAGATTGGCACCACAAAGGAGGTGCTGTTTCTGGGAAAAATTGGGATTCTTCGCATGTGGGCGACATGAAAAAATATGTGGACGACATCGTTGTGCCGCAGGTAAAGGAAATATTGACAAACTATGGCGATGTGGCTGTTTTGTGGTGGGATACCCCAATTGGCATCACCAAGGAAATGGCAGAAAAAATTTCTAATGAACTGAAGCCCTATCCCAATCTTATCACGAACAACAGATTGGGCGGCGGCGTTGGTGGCGACCTCGAAACGCCCGAACAGTTCATTCCAGCTACGGGGTTTCCTGGCAAAAACTGGGAAGTGTGCATGACTATGAACGGTCATTGGGGCTACAATGCCTACGATGAAAATTGGAAAAGCACCAAGGAATTGATTGTGAAACTCGTGGATATCGTGAGCAAAGGGGGCAATTTCCTATTGAACGTAGGCCCCACTTCCGAGGGCATCATTCCAGAAGTATGTCAGCAAAACCTCAAGGAAATGGGCGAATGGCTCAAGCTGAATGGCGAGGCGGTTTATGGCACAAAGGGCAGCCCCTTCCCCTTCCTTTCTTGGGGCAGGGCTACACGAAAAGGGCAAACACTCTATATGCATGTGTTCGATTGGCCAGCCGATGGCAAATTGGATGTGCCCTTGGGCAACAAAATCACGAAAGCTTATTTATTGGCGGATAGAAAGAAGAATTTGTCTGTCATAGCCTCAAAGGGCAAAAGCACCATACAACTTCCTGCATATGCCCCGGATAGGGTAGCATCGGTGGTTGCGGTTGAATTTGAGGGCGAACCGTTGGTGTCACAGCCCCCAACTGCTAATAAACTGCCTGTTGTTTCGTCCAATGACTCTGCAAGCAATGCGTCCCTACTTACAGATGGAGATCCTAAAACAAAATGGGCCGCAGCCAAAGGAGAAAAGAATGCAACGCTGGAAATTGATTTGGGCGCAGCCTACAACATCATTGGGATGGCATTGGTAGAACCTTGGCATCCTTGGTCGGGCGTAAAACAACAACATACCCTCGAATATTTTGATGGAAAGGAATGGAAGGAAGTAATCAGTTCCACTTCAGAAGGTACTGGCTCCACAGAGACGTTCATACAAGTGAAGGCACAGAAATTTAGATTGCAATTGAAGAATGAAAAAGTCCCGCCAAGCTTGGGCGAATGGTTGTTGTACCGTGCAGATTGATAAGGAAAGATGAATTGTTGGCTAACAAGTTTGACGGTTTCTTTCCGATTGTTTTGAACCAACCGAGTTCTCGGTCAGCTTCATGCAGCTTGTTTTGAACCAACCGAGTTGTCGGTCAGCTTCATGCAGCCTGTTTTGAACCAACCGAGTTGTCGGTCAGCTTCATGCAGCCTGTTTTGAGCAAACCGAGTTGTCGGTCAGCTTCATGCAGCCTGTTTTGAGCAAACCGAGTTCTCGGTCAGCTTCATGCAACCTGTTTTGAGCCAACCGAGTTGTCGGTCAGCTTCAAGTAGCTTGTTTTGAACCAACCGAGTTCTCGGTCTGCCTTGATAAAGCTCAGTTTGTCCTGGCTTTATCATCGCCAAAAAGGAATTTCCCTTTGCACTACATCCACTGTTTTAAGGACAGTAATTTTAAATTAGTTATGAAGCGTTTTTTTGTTACTACTACAGTGTTTGCCTTTGTCGTCCATGTGGGCCATGGGCAAAACCACCCTAGTTCCCCTTTGAAACAACAGCCTTTTTCCACCCCTGCTATTCAACATTTAGTGGATTCGGTGTATAACCGATTGAGGCCAAACGAAAGGTTGGCGCAATTGAGCGGCATCCGCCCTATTGCATTGTTGGAAAAAGGTAAGTTATCAATCGAAAAATGCAGAAAAGTGATTCCCAACGGCATCGGGCATATCAGTCAATATGCCTGCGCATTGGATTTGGGGTCAGATCAATTGCGTGATTTTGTAAAGGAACTCCAAAACTATTTGGTCAAGGAAACCCCATCGGGCATCCCTGCCATTTTCCACGAAGAAGCCATTACAGGTGTTGCTGCCCTCGGTGCAACGGTTTATCCCCAACAAATAGGCGTGGCCTGTACATGGGACACCAAATTGGCCGCCAAAAAAACAGAACAAACAGCTGAAGCCATGCGATCCATAGGCGGAACAATGGCTTTGTCGCCAATGGTCGATGTGATTAGGACTGCCCATTGGCCCCGATTGGAAGAGAGCTATGGGGAAGATGCTTATTTGTCCGCGAGCATGGGTGTGGCCTTTGTGGACGGCTTGCAGCGCAAGGGCTTGAAATACGGCGTTGCGGCTTGTAGCAAACATTTTTTGGCGTATGGCTCTGGCAAAGAACTGGGCGATAAAGAACTGATGGAAGAATATTTATTTCCCCACGAAGCCATGATTCGCCAAGGAAACAGTAAGGCAGTAATGACGGGCTATCATCAATTCAGAGGTAAGAATACCGTCTCGAGCGATACGCTTTTGAAAGAAATATTGAGAAAATACATCGGTTTTGATGGCATTGTGGTGAGCGATTATTCTGCAATCAGCAGGCAATGGACAGGCAATTCGCCTAAGGAACTCAAGGCAAGGGGTGTGGCTGCCATTAATGCAGGCAACGACCTGGAATTTAGCGACCCCATCAGCTATCCATATTTGTTTGAAGCCATCAAGGACAGTTTGGTGACGGAACAACGTTTTGAAGAAGCAGTAAAAAGGGCGTTGACCCTAAAGGCCAACCTCGGTTTGTTGGACAAAAACCCTGTCCTGTATAGCGAAGGAAAAATCAATATCGACAAGCCGGAATACCGCAAAGTGGCCTACGACCTTGCTTGCGAATCGGTGGTGATGCTGAAAAACAACGGCATTTTGCCCTTGCAAAATAAACTGCAGAAAATAGCCTTGGTTGGGCCAAATGCCAATACGTTTTGGTGCTTATTGGGCGATTATACCTATCAATCGATGTATTCGTTTTGGTGGGGCGGAAAAGTGGATCCCAACAATCCCAAGCTCGTTACCCTTCGCGAGGCGTTGCAGCAAAAGCTAGATAAAAAAGTGGTATTGAATTATGAGCGTGGCTGCGACTGGAGCAGCAGCAATGAAGCAGGGATTATTCGCACTGGCGATAGCGACCCGCGCACCAAAGCATTGAAGCTTATGCTGATGCAATCTGCCGACCCTACGGATTGGAAAAAAGGGATTGAATTGTCTGCCAACAGCGATGTGATCATTGCTGCCGTAGGCGAAAACCCCACCCTTTGTGGGGAAGGAAGGGAAAGAAAAGGTATCCGTTTGCCGGGCGACCAAGAGAAATTTGTGAAGGAATTGATAGCCACAGGCAAGCCCGTGGTGTTGGTGGTGTTCGGAGGTCGGTCGCAGGTGGTGGAAGGTTTGGAAGCGCAATGTGCTGCCGTACTGCAAGCTTGGTATCCCGGCGAAGAAGGCGGCAATGCAGTAGCAGATCTGTTATTGGGCAATGTATATCCTTCAGGTAAATTGTGCGTCAGCTATCCCAAGACCGAAAGCAAGGCGCAGATTTGTTACAACGACCTTACCGCTACGCCCGAATTGGTGAGCCATCCTTTTGGTTATGGTTTGTCCTATACCAATTATCAATACTCCAATATCCAAGCACCGAAAACTATTGCCACTTCCAATAAATCATTTACAGTGTCTTGCTCCGTCAAAAACACGGGCAAAAGGGCTGGGACTGAAATCGTACAACTGTATTTATTCCCCAAAGACGGTCAGCCCCTGAAACCTATACAATTGAAAGGTTTCGAACGTGTGAGCCTAAAGCCTGGGGAAAAGAAGAAGGTCACGTTCTCCATTGCCCCACAGGTTTTGGCTCATTATAGCAACAGCAAATGGACCATTTCCCCCGGAAAATATGAACTCAAAATAGGGGCTTCCTCTGCAGATATACGCTTGCAGCAGGAGATAGTATTGAAAGGGCAACCTGTTTTGAAAGATAGAAAAGAGGTTTATTTCTCAGAAAGCACATCCGTTAAATGGTAAAAGAAGTATTTGGTATAAGATAACCTATCTCGGTTAAAAGTGATTGTAATTATGATGAATAAAGTGTTGTTTATGGGCAATATTTAATGAAAAAAAGTATGCAAAAGTTTAAGGTTTATAGCAATCAATTAGGAATTATGAAAAGAGTTTTTACGGTCTCATTGGCAGTCTTTGCTCATTTATTGGGATATGGTCAAACAGAAAGTCCCGCTTCCTTGCTGCCCAGCAGTGCTGATAAGTGGAAGTTGGTATGGCAAGATGAATTTAATTATCCCGACAAACAATTGGACAAGGAATGGGTGGCACAAAATGGTTCTAATGGGCATATCCTCTGTAGCCGTTGGCGGGAGAATGCCCTGGTAAGTGACGGCACCTTGAAATTGGTCAATAAAAAAGAAAGCAGGGGAGGGCAGGATTGGACTTCGGCCAGTATCTGGACCAAGAAAAAGTTTCAATATGGCTATTTTGAATGCAGGTATAAATATGCCGCTGCCACTGCTACCAACAATTCTTTTTGGTTGATGACCCAAGGCGGTGAACCCACAGAGGGAAAGAAATTCGAAATTGACATCAATGAAGGCCATTATCCCAATGAAGTGGCCACGAACATCCACAATTGGAGCGACTTTTTTATGGTAGGCGAAAAGAAAAGCCATTATTCCTTCAGCAAATCATTTCAGTTTGGCAATAAACCCGACTATACTGTGCAGCTTGAAATACCCATTACGGCGCAAAAAATCCGATTGTCATCCAACAATAGCAAACATTTTCATTTGGACGAGCTACGTGTTTATGGGGTAAACCCCGGCGGCTATCCCGATGCTCTTTCGGAAACAGCTGATACCGATGTGGCAGGGCTAGTGAATTTTGTACGGGAAAAAAATACCAAAATCGAAGTGAGCGGCTGCTTCAAAGAGGAGGAGACCTTTCAAAAACAAAACTTAGCCGATGGCAAAGTGTCCAAACATTGGGTAACACAGGCAGCAGGCGAAAAATGGGTGGAAATAACCTTTAGCGATCCCAAGAAAATAGGGTGTGTTCAGATAGTTAATGGCTACAAGGACAAGGGCAATTGGACGGGGTTCATGTCCGATTACAAACTACAATATTTCGATGGAAAGAAATGGCTCGATATGTCCACTTTCGACATCAACAATGGCAATTACAATTTCTCCAAGGAATACCATGTATATGGCTTGGATTGGAACAAGGACGAATTGGTATTTTATTTTGATGGAAAAGAAATCCGTCGGGTAAAAAATGAGTTCTGCTACAGCCCTTCCCCCGTATGGCTGAGCGAAGCCATTATAGGTTGGTCAGGAACCATCAAGGAAGAACAGTTGAATGGTTCTGCAATGGAAGTGGATTATGTAAGGGTTTTTGAAAAGAAATAAATGGTATGTACCCAACTTCCCGAAATTTCAAAACCTTTCGGAAGTTTACCTTCAAATTATTATTGTTTTGGCAAATTATCATTTGAAAATAATTCCCAAATCATCAATCCCAATCGTAGGGGCAAACCCTTGTGGTTGCCCTATTTTCAAATCAACAATCCCAATCGTATGGTCAATCCCCTTGCGGTTGCCCTTTTTTTTGCATTATACGATCCCAACCCCATGGTCAATCCCATTGCGGTTGCCCATTTTTTAAATTATATAATATCTACCGTAGGGGCAAACCCTTGTGGTTGCCCTTTTAAAATTACAAAATCCCAATCGCACGGTCAATCCCCTTGCGGTTGCCCTTTATTTCAAATTCTATCATTTAACGGTCAAAAAAAATTGTATGAATAATAAGTTAGTTTCTTTCATTTTAATATTGTTGGCATTGCAATGCAGCACGGTTTCGGCACAAAAGAAACCCGTTCAGGTCTTTTATGTCTCCTTGGATAAAGACCAAACGATTACAGGCAATCCCCTTAAAGAATATCCGCAGGATTCCGTTACAATCAAGGCAAAAGATAAACTATGGCTCTATCCCCATCTGCTTTTTCAAACCATCACGGGCATAGGCGGTTGCTTCAACGAAATAGGTGGAGAAGCATTGTTGAGCCTGCCAAAAGAAAAACAAAAAGAAATCCTTACCAACCTATTTGATACTATCAAAGGTTGTGGCTTTAGTTTTTGTAGAACGGCAATCGGTGCAAGTGATTTTGGAATAGATGCTTATAGTTATTCGGAAAAAGCAGGCGATTACGACATGAAATTTTTCTCTATTCAGCGAGATGAAAAATTTGTGTTGCCCTATATCCAATCCGCTTTAGCCATCAATCCTACATTGAAAATATTCGCATCGCCTTGGAGTCCGCCCGCTTGGCTTAAGGAATCCAAAAAAATGGTGGGCAAAGAAGAAAACAATACCCTCATAGACAGCCCCGGTATTTTTTCGGCTTATGCCAAATACCTTTCGAAATACCTCAGCGAGTACGCCAAAAAAGGAGTGGCCATAGCGCGCATTACCCCACAAAACGAAACGGATGCCAACACCAACTATCCTTCCTGCCTCATGCCCCCTGAAAAAATGAACCGGTTTATCACCCGATATCTCGCCCCTGAAATGCGCCGTAATAATAACCCCACACAGATTTGGGCAGGTACGTATCGTGTATCTGGAAAATTTGAAGCGTTGGAATTATTGGCTGATGCAAATCTTCGGAAAACAATAGCGGGTATCGGTGTTCAATACACAAAAGCGCAGAACATAGCCGATTTGAAATCCCTATATCCCGATGTGAAAATGATGCACACCGAAGGGGTTTGCGACAATGGCGACAACAGCATGGCACAAGCGCAAAAAAGGCTGAAAGAAATAACCGATTATCTGTGCAACGGGGTAGAAAACTATGCTTATTGGAACATGATTTTGAATGAAACGGGAAAAAGCGGCTGGAACTGGAAACAAAACGCTTTGATCAATATCAATCGCAACATGGGCGCAATTACCTACAACCCTGATTATGCCGTGATGTATTTGATCAGTAAGTTTATCAAGAAAGGCGATGTTCGCATGGCGCATTTTCTGAGCAACGAAACCCCTTGCATTGCCCTAAAATCGCCCAAAGGAGAAAAGAAAATGATACTGCAAAATGATGAGAACATGGAAAAAACAATCTTGATACAATTGGGCAACCAAACCCTACCAGTAAAAATACCCGCTTTGTCCTTAGTGGCAATCGTATTAAACTAAATGGAAATGATGAAAAAAGAACACTTTCGATGGCTTGCCTTTTTCACTTTCCTGCCATTTATTGCTGGGATTGCTTTGGGGCAATCAAAACAGGAAACACAGGCTTTGTGGTATGATACAGCGGCAAAAAACTGGTTGGAAGCTTTACCATTGGGCAATGGTACGCTGGGCGCAATGGTATTTGGTGGCATACAGCAAGAAGTCATCCAGTTCAACGAGTCTTCGCTTGTTTCGGGCAGTCCGAATACGATGGGGTATTACCAACCCTTTGGCAGCATCAAAATAACCCAACCTATTTCAGGGGCCATCCATTACCACAGAAGGCTTTGCTTGGATAGTGCCGTTCAGACCGTCAGTTTCCAAACCGCAACAACGGGCTATAAAAGGGAATATTTCATCAGTTATCCCGACAAAGCCATGGTGGTGCGCTATACCTCTAACACCAAAAATGCCTTGAACGGTACGATAGAATTGAACGATGCCCACAACGCCCAGATAGTGGTCAATGGTCGTTCCATCATGGCCACCGGTACGTTAAAGGAAAACAACATGCAATACCAATCCAGACTTTGGGTCAATGCCAGCGGAGGTACGATGAGCAGTGACGGTCATTCCATCCAAGTTTCTAATGCAGATGAGTTTACCCTTTATGTAGTAGCAGCCACCGCTTTCGATACAGACATAAACAAGGGTTTTACAAGGGATTTGCCCACAAAATCATTGGAAAACCAACTGAACCAAGTGGCCAACACCCCCTTCCCGCAATTGCTGCAACGGCATCTTACCGATTTCGGTGCTTTATACCATCGGGTTCAGTTTCGTTTGGGCAGCACCCCACAGTTAGACACCCTGCCCACAAACAAGCGCTTGGTGGCTTATCATTCAAACGGAGGAACAGACAATGGCCTTGAGGCATTGTTGTACCAATATGGGCGTTACCTATTGATTGCCTCTTCCCGCACGGGCGGCCTGCCCGCCAATTTGCAGGGCATTTGGAACAATGAATACAAGCCCGCATGGTATGCCCAATACACCACCAACATCAATGTGGAAATGAACTATTGGCTGGCGGAACAAACCAATTTGAGCGAGTGCCATTTCCCCTTGTTACATTGGATTGAAACCTTGGCAGCAGCCAGCAAACAATCCAAGGACGCTGCCCTTCAAACCCAAAAGGGTTGGCTTTGCTACAGTACCAACAACCTCTTTGGCGCACCTTCCACATGGCGACTGCATCGCCCCGGTGCTGCTTGGTTGACTCAACATTTTTGGGAGCATTATGCCTTCACCCAAGACAAATCCTTCCTTAGCCAACGTGCCTATCCCTTGTTGAAAGAAATTGTGGAATATTGGGAAGGACATTTGGTGCCAAACAAAGCTGGCCGATTCATTAGCCCTGACGGGTGGTCGCCCGAACATGGCCCCAACCTCAACGAAACCGATAAATCGCCTTACCCAGGGGCTTCTTACGACCAACAGATAGTCTATGATTTATTTACCAACTACATAGAAGTGGCAACCATCCTGCAACGGGATACCGATTATTGTAAAAAAATTACCCAGCTTAGGAATCAGATGCTGCCGCCCCAAATTGGCAAGTGGGGACAATTGCAAGAATGGATGGAAGACGTGGACAGACAAGACGACCACCATCGGCACAATTCCCACCTTTTTGCAGTACACCCCGGCAGGCAGATAAATCCCATCCTGACCCCCGAACTTGCAAAAGCTGCCGTGGTTTCATTGGACGCAAGGGGCAACAAAAGCACCGGTTGGAGCACCGCTTGGAAAATCAATATCTACGCCCGCCTGATGCAAGGCAACAAGGCACACGACCAAATCAAAGCATTGATAAAACCCGCACCCGAATCCAAAGGCATCTCCACCTACAGTGGCGGTTTGTACCCCAACCTCTTCGATGCGCACCCTCCCTTCCAGATTGATGGCAACTTTGGCTATACCTCCGGCGTAACCGAAATGTTGCTGCAAAGCCAAGCAGGCTTCATCCATTTTCTGCCCGCCCTTCCCAACGGATGGAAAGAAGGAACCATAAAAGGGTTGAAGGCAAGAGGCAATTTGACCGTCGATATCTACTGGAAAAACAGCCAACTGACCAAAGCCATAGTGAAGCCAACCATCAGTGGTAAATATATTTTCAGGGTAGGGGACACAACCAAGACCATCGCAATGGTAAGTGGGAGGAAGTATGAGTTGGATGGGGCATTGAACGACCGGAATTAAACGTAGGGGCGGACCTACGTGTCCGCCCAAAATCCCCACCGCGATTCCGCCCCGATTTCACCCGCAATCACCCAAATTCACCCGAAATCGCTAAACATCCTGAAAATTCTATAATTCTGAAAATCTTGATTCAGACAACCTCCTCCACCAACCCCTAAAACACCCACCCTCCCAAACACCCCTTTAGGGGACGGGGGCAATCCTTCAATAATCCGCTTTTACCTGCCAATAATCCGCTTTTACTCTCCAATAATTTGCTTTTACCTTCCAATAATCTGCTTTTACCCTCCTCAAAAACGTTTTTACTTAATTATAGGCCATAAATACCTTGCTTTTACGGCATTTACCCTTTCCAAATCCGCTACGGCCTTCCTCAAAACCATTTTTACTTTATAATAATCCACGCTTACCTAATCCAAAACCTCAAAATCTTACTTTTTTTTGTTTTTACCCTTTTCAGAAAGGCATTTACCTTCCTCAAAAAGGCTACGTCCTTCCTATAATCCATCCAAACCTTGCTTTTTAGCATCCAATAGATTGATTTATTTTATAGATAAATGCCAATGCCCACGATACAATGCCCAGCATAAGATATTTTTTATTCATTCGCTTAAAACTGTGGTAGCCACAGTAGCAATACAACACCAATCCAATACATTTTATGATGCGCAAATAGTACACAATTAAGCAAAAACAAACACATGAATCCACTTTTCTAGTAGCTATTAATTTAAAATACGCAAAAAACTGACTTGTCTTTTTCAGAAAACCATTAACAGTTAGCAATCATTATCGACACAGAACTATATCAAACAGAAAAAGGAAGAAAAAGAAGTTATCGGAATTTTTTTTCGGTATATGGAATAAATCCCCTTATTTCATGCTATAAAATATTAGCATCATGTCAAAAGTAAATTCACTCTACAAAGCAGCCCAACAAGATTTTTGCATTGCCTTGCTCCAAGAAGATATGCTATGAAAACGATTTTAGTATTAGTATAAATAAATAGGTCGCATAGCGAAGTCAAGTGAAGAAGCCAAGCATGGAAATTTTTTCATGATTAGGTGTATCAAATATATTTGCAACTGAAATTATCAATTACATTTATTTACGTTCACATTTAATTTATGAAAAACGCTTCAAAGGTTTTGTATGTATATTCAATAGTTTGCTTGGTATTTTTATTAAGCGCATGCAATAAAAAAAACGACTACAGTGGCCCACTTGTTCCTGGCGACTACATTTATCAAAGGCAAAGTGATTTTAGTCCGATCAGGCTTTTTACTAAAAAAGGGGAAATAATAGATGCCCAACTCATTAATTATTATAAGGTTAAGTTCGCTCAATTTATATTACCACTCCAAAGTACAAACGGGTCTTTTATAAACGATACTTTTCACGTAACTGCTATAGATAAAGCAAAGTATAACTACATGTACAAGCGGGGTGATACAGTTTATTGTTCCTCTTGCCCAGGTGGGGTTATAAGGGCTAATCCTACAATTTATAAAAACGATTTCAATATTACCAAAATTGACAATTATCTACAATTTTCTGGAACTGATACTTTAAATTACCCTGGGTCTATTGATTCATTCAACATTGCAATTCAATTGTACAAACCTTATTTTAAAGTAACCCCCCTTCCAGCTTCTTCAGGTTTTGGAAGCTGGATTGAAACCTTTAAGTATTTTTACGCTTTGTATAATAACAATAGCCTTGTATTTCCTGGGTTAAATTATATTAACTTCAAAACGCATTATACCATTTACCCTCCTAGCGTTTATACTTTTGTTTC
This sequence comes from Chitinophagaceae bacterium, assembly GCA_027486835.1. Taxonomy (GTDB): domain Bacteria; phylum Bacteroidota; class Bacteroidia; order Chitinophagales; family Chitinophagaceae; genus Parasediminibacterium. The sequence goes on along the minus strand of JAIXOJ010000199.1, from coordinate 35,498 downwards.
CTCTTACAGCACTATTCGGTATAATGTAAATAATGTATTTGATGCGTCAGTTTTACAACGATTATCTTCCTCAGATACTACCTATAAGGTAATTGCTGGAGAGGTCTTTCAAAAGGATTTTGTTAGCGATACTTTGCTAATCCAAACCTACAATACCTATTATGTGAAGTAATTGCAGTATTGGAATGACCATTTTTTTACAATGCTATTGTATGTTATACACTAATTCAATCTTATCAACTGAACTTTTAAAAGGGAAAAAATAATACCAAACCCTCCATCAATATTCAAATAAACAAAATCTTTGTTCTACGAAACAAAATTAGCAACATATAAAACCTCCACTCACCATTCAAGGGAACGTTTCCTTCGCCTTTCCAAGGTTTAATGGAAAATAAAGCCGCATTACCAATTGGGTTATTCTATACACAAATAGCTTTGCCTCCCCCAAAATAGGTTGAAAAATGATTGCAAAGCGTATGGTGCGGTTTTCCTTGTGGATATCGGTTCTTCTTGTTGGTATCTCCCAAGTTTTAGCAAATGATGTGGTTGTTGGTGAGCTTAAAATACCCTTGGACAAAGCTTGGAAATTTACCATCGACCCCAATAACGAAGGGGAAACCCTGCACTGGTATGCAATTGCCCATAACGATGGTGGTTGGAAGAATGTTGAGATACCACACAATTGGGACTTGGACAATGAATACGCCAATTACAAGGGTAAAACTTGGTACCGTACCCGTTTTGAAACCCCTGCCTTTGGGAACAAAAAATTAGTGCTCTCCTTTGGCGAAGTGGCCATGGGCTACAAAGTTTTTCTCAACGGCAAGCTCATCGCAGACATTCTCTGTGGCAACTATCGCGAGGATTTTGACATTTCCCAATGGGTAAAACCCAACCAAACCAATACCCTTGCGGTAATGGTTGACAACAGCTTGAAATGGGGTGCCTATTGGAATTGGGGAGGCATTCGCAGGCCTGTACAATTGCTCGTGCAAGAACCTGTTCATATCCTTCGGCAACAGATTGTTGCCACGCCCGATTTGGACAAAGGCACGGCCATAGTGCAGACCACCGTCTTTCTGGAAAATACCTCAGGCCAAGCCGCCAACATCCAATTGAACCAACAGCTTTTTTTCAACCAATTGCCCGTAAAAACCGAACGCCCTATCACCTTAACCGTACCTGCAAAGGGGACATTGACATACACCTTCCAACAATCGCTAAGCAAGGGGCAAGTAAAGTTGTGGCACATAGACCATCCCAACTTGTACACAAGTGCAGTGGCCATTGTGCAGGACAAGAAAACCACGTATCAAATAAATGATAGGTTCGGCATTAAGAAAATAGCGTTTGATGGTTATCAGTTCAAACTGAATGGCGAACCAGTTAGGTTGACAGGATACAATTGGGTAGCCGATGATAGGACAACGGGTAACACCCTCCCTGCATTCCGATACAAGGAAGACATTGATTTGATGAAACAAACGGGCCTGAACATGGCAAGGCTTTCGCACCGCCCACTTCCTGAAGATGTAATGGATTATCTGGATGAAAAAGGGGTATTGGTGTTGGCGGAGTTCAACAATTGGGCAGGGTTTATGAACGCAGAAAGCGAAGAACCAAGACAGTTTGCCACCAAACTGGTACAACAGAAAATGAACCACGCCTGTATAATAGGTTGGAGCGTGGGCAACGAAAACGGCAGCCTTAAGGAAAACCCCAAGGTGAACGAATATGTAAAGAGCATTATTTCCTATATCAAGACCAACATCGACAGCAGCCATTGGGTTACCTATGTTTCCAATTCAGCCGATTTTCAAGACAACGATGCGGCACAATATTGCGATGCAATCATGATCAATAAATATGGTTCTTACAGCAAAGGCGTGGATGCTTTGAAACAACGTTATCCCAACAAAGCCGTATTCATGTCGGAATATGGCGGCTATCTTACCGCAGGCAACCTGATTTATGAAACACCCGACAGGACGGTTTTCAAACACTTCATGGTGGATAGCTTGGGCATGAAAGAAAACCTGTATGGCTACAGCCTTTGGACCTTCAACGATTACCGAAGCTGTTACCAATCGCCCAACCCCGAAACCACCACCCCGCTCCACCAAAATAGGCAATGGGGCATTGTGGACGTATATCGGAACAAAAAGCGGGCATTCCGGCAGATGCAGGCCTTTTATGCGCCAGCTAAATCTTTGGGCATAACCCTGGAAAAGCCATCTGAGGGAAATACAAAAGCAACCCTGACCATAGTTCCAAGAAGCAAGAACGACATCCCGGCGTTTACCCTTTCGGGGTATCGGTTGGTGTGGGAACTCAGGGGCAACGACCAAAAGAACGAGCGCACAGGCTTTATCAACCTGCCCGATGTGGTGCCAGGAGCCAGCCCCCTTTCATTTCCCGTGGAGTATGCCAGCAGCCACAAATCCATGTTCTTTAAGGCTTCCTTATTATCACCTACAGGATATGTGGTGATGGATACCACGGTATTCCTCGCCCCGCCACCACCGCCAAACATCACCGCCTTTATAGCGGCAGATAAAGAAGCAAGGTTGGTGTTTGAAAAAAATGCTTTCGCTACGGAATATGTGGTAAAATACACCGTTGACGGCATCACCAAGTCATTAAAACCCACGATAGACCATTATGCAGACCTTGTAGGCATCCCCTTGGGCAAAGAATGTAAGGTATGGTCAGTTGCTACAAATGGGTATGGTGAGAGCGCACCAAGCAATACCTATACCTTCACTCCCAAGGCGGGTTATGCAGCCCTGCCACCTGTTATTTGGCTGAGCGAGCCTTCCAACAAAAGCTTTTTTACGGGTTATTCTTTTCATTATTCCGACAACCAATATTCCATCCGCTATGGAACGGATAGCAGCGACAAAGCACATTGGAGAACAATTGTTTCTGGGACTTTTGGCATGATGCAAGTGCCCAACCTCGCAAACAGCACTACCTATTATTATCAATTAAAAAGAGAAAGTGCCTTCAACTCAAACCCTAGCGAATGGAGTGAATTGCAAACCATCACCCCCAATGAAGGCCATCAATCTGGCAATACAACGGTGCATGGTTTTGTACAAGTTGGCAATACGCTCATGGTCAGTTGCGCCCCGTGCCGCCATGCCGTTGGGTTCAAGTTGGTTTGCACAACAGCAAAAGGGAAGAACGAGTACATCATTAACCAATCTGTTCCCACGTTGATAGCATTAAGCGGTGTTGGCTCGGAAAACATTATAGACGTTTCCATGCAGCCTTTGTAGGCTTACATTTAACTTGCCTCTAATAAAAAGGGTAGGGGTAAATGTTTTTTTCGAGGGAACGTTCCCTTTCGAGGGAACGGTTTCTTTGGGTTTAGGCACTGATTCAGCATTGGAAAAAATCCATTAAGTAGTCATTTTGCGAATGCCATGTACTTAGGGTATTACTGTAAGTAAAATATAACTTCCGGAATGCCCTGTTTGCCAAGTACGATTCGTTCGGTTTACTTAAATGATTGCTGTTATGAAAAAAACAATTTTACTTTTTACCCTGTGCTGCCTTTATGCCTCAATTGCCCATGCGCAAACGGTACTTTTCCAGGCCGTTCCATCTACCAAAACACCAACCACCTTTTCCCTCACCCGAGCGGCGAATGTGAGTGCTGGTGCCCCTAAATTCTCTGGGTTTACAGACAACACAACCAATCCTTGCTCTTTTGCCCCAAGCCGTACGGTTTCGGAAACAAGGACGGTATATGAAAATGCGATGGCAAGCTCGGGCAATAAAATGAGCTTTAATATTTATCCTTCCAACAACAATAATAAACTACTCATTTCAAGCCTTGGGTTCAAGATTTCTTCAAGCAATCCCAACCTACGGTACAATGTCCATTTTCGTATTTCCACAATGACGGCAGCGGGCAGTTCTTATTACGACACGGTTTTGGTGCCCACCCCCTCTGTAACCTGTAATAGCTCCATAAATAGTTCCACCACCGAAAGGCTAATTAATTTTCCGGGATGGATGCTTGGTACCAACATTATTGATTACATCAATCGGATGGAGGTAATCATTGTGTTTTTTGGTACATCCACTGCTGCCGATGTGCGGGTTTCCAGTGTAAAAGTGTACGGTTGTGTCTTGCCAGCTAGTGCCACCACCGATTGTATGGGCAAAACGGTGCAAACAGGTTACCATACCGGAACCGCTTTTCCCTATTCCAAATACCAATTGGTCTATGCCGATGAATTTGACAGCACGGCCTACAACAAAAACGAATGGGTGCTTAGGGCCTCTGGCGGTTTTGGTGGGTTAATGAGGGACAGCAACGCACAGGTGTACAATGGGTTGCTGCACTTGAAATATACTTGGGATACCGTGCCGAGCAGTTCAGTGGCAGGCAAAACGGATACCGCTTTCGTAGGTTCGGGTTTGCAAAACACCAAGAACATTAAGTATGGGTATTATGAGTTTAAGACGAAATTGTATAAGGGTGTAAAGGGCTTGCACCAATCCATTTGGGCGGTAGGCTCAGTTTCTAACAACGCACAAATAAGTGCCGAAACCAACTCGAGCGTCAATACATACCAAAACCAATTGTTTGAACAAGATTCTTACTCTTCCGATTTACAGCCTAGTATTTGGACGGTAAAAGGCGGACATTATGATTACAACAACAGCCGTTTGAAAGGGCCAAGTGACGACAATGCTGTGGACAATTTCAATTATCGAACCGATGGGCCAACCGATTTAGGTTTTCATGCGATAAGCCATATTAAAGACATTACCGTTGATTCTTTTTTTACCTGTGGGGTAGAAATTATGCCGGATAGTATTAGGTATTACTTCAATGGTAAATTGCGGTTGAGTTATCCCTTTGGGTATCCTTACAATAGAGATGTAATGGGAATGAGTATGCAAATTTCAGCCTTGCCTACGCCTTCTGGGTATTATGGCACCGCGGTGCCTTTACCGCCAGTTGGTGCGGAAATGACCGTTGACTACATGCGTTATTATGCTCCTAAAAGCTGCTTGGGACTCAACTTTTTAAGCAACTTTACCTTTGGCGACCCTTGGGTGATGGATACTTCCTACATCCAAAGCCCGAACGGTTGGGTAGAACCAAAAACAAAAGATTTGTTGGGCAATACCGTAAGCTACAACCCCGATGCGTCCTATCAAGATAGCACCCAATATGTGCCGGACGCAGCCAATAAATATAAAATCGCTCCAAATAGATGGGCATTGGTACACAAGCTCGCTTCCGCGGCCTATAAAGTAACTACCCGACAAAGGTTGGACCTCATCCCCAATGGCAACTACGAGTTCAGTGCCTATGTAAAGGGGAGTAACAAGCCCGGCGACAGGGTGGTATTGCGGGTGAAAACAAGAACAGCGGGCAATCTTGCCGATACCGTGTATGAAGCATCTGCCAATCTTGGCAGCAACGTGGCAGATGTGAATTGGAGAAAGGTGAAAATAGCCAATGTGCCCGTGATAGACAACAATGCCGTGGTGGAATTTTTGTCGGATGCGGCGGCTGGCAGCTATACCTATTTTGATTCCGCTTTGTTTATCGGTGTGGGCGATACCTTGTTTACGGTAAGCAAGCAAGGTTGTGTTGGCGGAAGCATTAAACTTACTACCGATAAATTGATACCAGATTCCACCAACTACCAATGGCAGGTTAGCTCTTTCAGCAGCAACCAATACAACGCATGGGCTAATTTGTCCAATGGGGCCACAACCGTAGGCAGTACCAATGGATTTGGGGCTACTTATTCCAATGTTACCAAAGACAGTTTGGTGATTGGCACCATACCAGCTGCGTTGCAAAAAGCAAGGTTCCGTTGTTTGATGACAACCCCAGCTACTTCCACTTCTGTGGCTTATGTTCGCTATGGCAATACCTATCAACTCGATGCTATCAATAATGCCTTGGTGGTAACGCCAACTGTATTTACCCCCGTTTACTTGACAGGGACATTAAAGTTGGATGTAACCGCGTCGGGTGGCAGCGGAACCATTTCAAGTTATGCTTGGACAGGCCCTACCAATTTTTCGGATACCAATAAAGTAGCCTTCCTGCCCAAAATAAGTGCTGCACAAAATGGTACTTATGTAGCAACGGTAACGGATAATCAAGGATGCTATCTCTCCAATTCGATAGTTGTAACCGCTCAAGCTGCACCCGAAAACCCAGTTACCGTAGTTGCTGCTGCACCGTCAATGGTTGCTTCCTACAGTAGTTTGACCCTCACTGCCACTGTAACCGGTGGTTCAGGAAATTATAGTTATTTGTGGAGAGGGCCCAATGGTTTTTCTGCCACCACATTAAATGCCACCATCAACGCTTTCAATGCTGCAAATAGTGGGAATTATACAATAATGGTCACCGATTTGGCCAACAATTTCATTGCCAGCGATACCGAAACGGTGGGTGTAACCAAGCGACCACAGACCATCAATTTTAGGAATATTCCCAATCTAAGCACCTATAGCACCACCACTACAACCATTCCATTGGCAGCAACGGCAAGCAGCGGTTTGCCTGTTTACTTCCAAAGTTCCAATACCTACTTGTTTAGTTTCTTGAACGATACCCTAGGGGCGGTGCAACGGGCCAACCCAGATTATTCCTATACACTACTCAACCCCATAACGACCAGTAAGATCAGGATTTATACCACCCAAAGCAGTCATTTCCACATCAGGGAGTTTAGGGCATTTGGGGTTGAAAGTTCCGATTATCCAACCGATGTATTGGAGAACGTGCTGGATTCCTTGCCCAATGGCCTAGTGAATTTGGCCGCTGACCCCAACACGACTATAAGTGCAAGCGGGCAGTACGCCATTGGCACCACCTATTGGCCTGAGAATGCCGTGGATGGTTTGGTAAATACCTCTTGGGTGTCCCAAACATCTACCACCAGTCCTGCTGAAAAATGGTTGCAATTAGATTTTGGCAGCAACAAAACGGTAGGAAATATCCAATTCGTCAATGGCTACCAAAACTCAAACGGAACATGGGCAGGATTGATGGACAACAATTTGTTGCGGGTGCAATATTGGGATGGCAGTGCTTGGCAAAACATTACCGACTGCAAGGTGAACATAACCGCTGTACAGGATGGGGATGATAATAATCTACCCGTAAGCGTGGTGCAACAATTGTGCATCAACACGAGTACAAAGACCGTAACTCGCAATACCCTCCCCCCATCTATTGTAATGCCGACCATTGCATTTATTACCAATGCAACCGCAGTGGTAGGGGCAACCGTGATGGACAGTTCCGGCGTTAGCCTAACCGCCAAGGGGGTAATCATAGATACGTTCCCAAGCCCAACTACATCGGTAAGCCATACCAACAACCTCAGTGGCACTTACACACAAACCCTAACTGGTTTGAAAGGGAATACCCAATATTATTTCAAAGGGTTTGCGACCAATTCAGCGGGTACCAGCTACACGCAAGACACGGGTTTTATCACCCTGCCCAATGCGCCTACTTTATCATTCACGAACATTACCACCATAGGCTATTGTGTGGGCTTTTTGCAATCTCAGGCAGGCAACCAGCCATTTACCACCGAATTCCAGATAAGCACCCAAGCCGATTTTCAAGCCAATCTGCAATCTTATTCCTTCACAGGTAGTTCTGGAAATAAATGTTTCAATTCCTTAACGTCCAACAGTCTCTATTATATAAGGGCAAGAAGTACCAATGCCATAGGCAGCGGTGCCTGGGCAACAGGTACCGTGACTACATTGCCCTTGCCAACCGCCATATTAGATGGGGTAGCTGCACCCACCTCGGCCTTTTCAACAAGGATGCTCCGCAGTGCATACAACCAAAAAGTGGTTCGGGTGCGCAGGGACAACGACAGCAGTTTTGCAGATGTTTATTTCGATGCCAAGCAAACCATCTCTTTAAGTTCACCAATTTCGTTCAGTGGCAATACGCCAATGGACAGCACCCTTGGGGCTTGGCTTGGAAACAACAGTGCTTTTGTATCTGTTTGGTACGACCAAAGCGGTAATAACAACCATGCTTACAAAAACACCGCTCACATACTAAGGACTGGAACGGTAACCATCACCAACGGTAGTAATACCCTCACGGGAAGTGGCACTACTTTTAGCACCACCAATACCCCCGTGGGTGGCATTCTAACTACCGCAACGGGCCGGGTGATTGGAAGGGTAAGCACCATCAATTCCACCACAAGCATCACTTTGGCAACCGCTGCTAATTTTTCGCAAAGCGGTATAGGCTATGGTTTGTTGCGCCAACCAAGATTGGCAGATAGGGGCGTGTTGGATACATTGGAAAATGGCCGCACTGCCATCAGGTTTTTTCAAGGGGCGAATAGCGGCACCAATCTTCAACACCCAACTTTCCAGAATGATAGTGGCTATTCCAACATGACCAATATGCGCCATGTGCATTTGTTCGCGGTGGTAAAGCAAGAAAACACGTTCAATTTTGCGGGCATATTCAATACCACAGGGGTTAATTCGGGCGCATCAGCACCTTCCAACCGTTTTCAATTCCAGATGCTCACCAACAGCACCACCCGTAATTCCTTTTTTAATGGCGTATCAGGCCCCAATAGCAACAACAACATCAGGGCTACCGCTTTCACCATGAATGGCGTGATGAATGCAAGGTTCAAAATGACCACCCTTGCTGGGGTTACCACGGCAAGCATACCAATCGCAACAAGTGTGACCCCAAGCACGGCCACCAATTTTTTATCGGTAGGTAATTTCAATGGGGATAGTATCCAATTATTTGGGCACTTAGCAACAACTACCAACATGTTTGAAGGTATTGCTTCCGAGCTGGTTTTTTATGGTAGTACCATTGCAAGCCCAATTACCGAGAGCCAAGCAAGTAATTTGTTTACCAATCAATCCCAAACCTTTGGGGTACTGTCCATCACGAATCCAACTGTTACTAATGTCCAGCCCAATGATGTAATCTTAGGCGCAACGGTATTTCGTTCTGCCTCCGCCACCATTTCCTCAAGAGGCACTGTTTACGATACGGTGGCACAGCCTCGTAGCAACCCATTAGGAATCAACGGCGATTATTCAGGAACGTTTACCCAAGCCCGCACAGGTTTGGTTGCCAATACCCAATATTATTTCCGTGGATTCATTACCACTGGCAGCGATACATCTTTTACCCCCGATAGTAGCTTTATCACCTTTCCGTTGGCCCCTTCAATAAAAGCCGTTGCTTCCATAACGACCAATAGTGCGATTGCTCAATTTGGGTTCTCAGGAAGCATGGGCAGGGTGCCATATACTTTCTCCTTGCAAATCGGTTCAACCAATGCGTTCAATACATCCGATACCTTGACGTTTCAAAATTTGTCGGACAGTAGTTATCCGTTAACCAATTTATTACCGAATACTACCTATTATTATCGGGTGTTGATTAGAAACGCAACAGGCAATAGTGCATGGTCTGCAACCCAAAGCTTTGCCACTTTGGTCGCCCTGCCAACCATCAATGCCCCAACAGTAACATCCATAACGGCCAATTCGGCTGTGTTGGGAGCTACAGTTGTACAAAATGGAGGGCAAGTATTATCTGCACGAGGTACTGTTTGCGCCTTAACATCAACGCCTACGTCCAATAGTTTGGCAGAGGGTAATACATCCGTTGGCACATTTACCCATACAAGAAACAGCCTCAGCAGCAATACACGCTATTATTTCAGGGGCTTTGCTACCAACAGTGCCGGAACAGCTTATACCAACGACAGCAGTTTCGTCACCTTGCCCGAGCAATGTATTGTCATTGCCACCAATGCCATTACCCCCATCAGCTTTACGCCACGATGGACACCCTCAATAGGCAATGCGGATTATACCAGTACGATACAGGTGAGTTTAGTTGCTGATTTCAATAGCTTGGTGTATAACCTATCGGGTATTGCGGCTAGCAAATCCAGTTATTTAATTACTTCGTTAAGCCCAAGCACTACCTATTACTATAGGATAAGATTGGAGAACCAAACAGGCGTAGGTGCTTGGTCTGCTGTTCAAACGGTTGTTACCTCAGCCATTCCAGTAAGTAGTTTGGACAACAGCGGCAATCCACTTTTCGCTTACTCTGTGCGTTTGTTGCGCAGTAGTTATACCGGACCAGCATTGCGAGTAAGAAGGGATAATACCTGCGATTCGGTGGATGTGTATTTTGATGGCAACCAACGGGTTTCCCTTTCCTCGCCCATTTCCGCCAATGGTGGTGGTGCAGCAACCGGCAATACTCTTGGCGATTGGGTAGGAAACAACAGTGCATTTGTAACCATTTGGTACGATCAGAGCGGAAACGGCAAGCATACCACAACTTCCACCTTAAACCGTACTGGAACCATTACGGTAAGCGCAGGCAGTACTTCGGTAACAGGAACTTCAACCTTGTTTACCACCAATACTCAATTGGTTGCGGGCAATGCACTTTATGGACAAAGTGGTCAAATCATCGGACATGTTGAGTCCATCATTTCCGCTACAAGTCTAACATTGACTGGAGGAGCAAAAAATAGTGTTACAAACAATACCTTGTATATCCAACGCTTGCCCCGCTTGGTCAATAAAGGGGTGTTGGATACTTTGCCGAGCGGCATTGCATCGCTAAGGATTAGTGACGGTGCCAATGGGGGATTGTATGCTACAGGCTTGATTACCCCGGCAACATCCTTGCAAAACATGAAATTTGTCAACGTATTTGTGGCACAAAGACAATTGGCGAACACGTCCAACAAAGTAGGGTTGCTCAATACGGCATCTGCAAACTCGAGCGCACCTACAACCAAACTACAATTCAACCTCGAGCCTTCTTCTTCCAATAGTTATTACCGTGGCGTATCCTCCGCAAGCACCCCAACTTCCCCAACATTCGGAAACACGGTTCAAGCTTGTGGAAGGTTGAAAGTATCTGTGTATGCAAGTGGGGCAAATGCACAAGTGGCTTCTTCATTCCAAGCTTTGTCAACACCAACAAACAATTTCTTAGGAACCAATAATGCCAGTGTATTTGACAATACCAGCGTACGGATTTTTGGTAACCTAGGCTTGAACAGCAACTGCTTTGATGGGTTGGCTTCCGAAATGGTATTGTATGCTTCTTCCACTGATTCCTTGGTTGAAACTGTTGCAGTGAACTACTTGGTGGATCAAACCAATTATTTTGGTGTATTGTCGGTTACCAAACCATCGGTTACATCCATTACTGCAACCTCGGCAACCCTTGGGGCTACCATTTCGACCAATTCCAATGCTACCATTACCGCAAGGGGTACGGTATATGGCACAACAACCAAACCAACCACCAATGCTTTGGCAGAAGTGGCTACTTCCATTGGCACCTATTCTCATACAAGGACAGGTCTTACCGCCAATACCCTATATTATTATCGTGGTTACGTAACCAATTCGCTCGGCACATTTTATTCAGAAGATAGCGTGTTTACAACTTTGCCCAATGCACCCGTCATTGCCCCTGCAACCAATAATACAACTTCAGGGTTTACGGCCAATTGGACAGCACCCAGTGGTGGCAATGTGGCATTTACCTATACGTTACAATACAGTACAACTTCCAATTTCAGTTCAGGCAATACGGTAGTGGCCAATCTCAGCAGCACAAGCACTGTATTGACTGGATTAACCCCCAACACCAATTATTATTATCGGGTACAATGCGTAAACATGAGCGGCAACAGCGCATGGTCTGCAACACAAAGCACCGCTACGTTGAGCAATGCCCCAATAGTTGCCGCGGCTACAACGGTTACAACTACTTCTTTCACAGCCAATTGGACAGCCCCTGTAAGCCAAGGGAATGCGACCATCACTTATAACCTTGTTTATGGAACCACCTCCGACCTTAGTTTAGGCACAACCGCCATTTCCAATATCAATGCGTTGAGCAATGTGGTAAACGGAATGGTTGGCAATACCAATTATTATTATCAGGTAGTTGCAGTAAACAGTGGTGGCAACAGTATAGCAAGTGCTATTCAAGCTGTACTGACCAATGCTGCTGCACCCACGATTGCCGCCGCCACGAACATCACATCTTCCAGCTTCACGGCCAATTGGACAGCCCCAACAGGTGGGAATGCGACATTTACCTACACGTTGCAATACAGTACCACTGCTGATTTTAGTTCGGGCAATAGCAGCGTAACCGCAATTTCATCCGCAGTAAACAGTGTATCCGTTACGGGATTATTACCCAATACTACCCTCTACTACCGTGTTCAAGCAGTAAATGCTACTGGTAGTAGTGCTTGGTCTGCTGTTCAGTCGTTGGTAACACTAAGCAACGTACCCACAGGTTTGACCGCAAGTGCCATAACTGCAACAGGCTTTACGGTCAATTGGACGGCACCGGCCAACCAAGGGGCAGCCAACTACACCTATACTTTGCAATATGCCACCACCTCCGATTTTAGTTCTTCGGTAACAACAATTGCTAGTATTTCAGGCACAGCCATCAACCAAGCATTGACAGGATTGACGGCCAATACATCATACTACATCCGAATAGCCGTATTAAACGCCACAGGTTTGGGTAATTATTCCGCTACGTTGACTGCCACAACCTTGCCGCTGGCACCCACCATTGCCGCCGCTACCAATATCGTTTCAACCAGCTTCACAGGCAATTGGACAGCCCCAACAGGTGGGAATGCGACATTTACCTACACGTTGCAATACAGCACCACCGCTGATTTTAGTTTGGACAATAGCACGGTTAGTGGGATTGCTACCCTAAACAATGTGGTTAGTTCCTTGACAGCAAATACCAATTATTACTATCGAGTTGCAGCGGTGAACAGTGGGGGAACGGGTGATTGGTCTGCTATACAGTCTGTTTTGTTGTTGCCAAATGCGCCAATTGGTTTAATTGCCAGCAATATTTCAACGACAGGATGTACAATAGGATGGACTGCACCTGCCAATCAGGGTGCATCTGCGTTCACTTATTCATTACAATATTCCACCGCTGCTGATTTCAGTGCAGGCAACACAACGGTTGCCAATATCGCAACCTTGAACACGGTCATCTCAGGACTTACCGCAAATACCAATTATTATTTCCGTGTGATGTCCGTAAATGCAACTGGAAATTCAGCATATACAGCTACGACTACGATCGCTACGCTATCCTTGCCACCCACTTCAACAGCAGCAAGTGCCATCACTATTGTTGGATTCACAGCTAATTGGACAGCCCCCATCAGTCAGGGCGGTGCTGCTTATACATATACTTTACAATATTCTACCGCTGCTAATTTTAGCAGTGGCATTACCACGGTTTCGGGCATTGCATCCTCCGCATTGTCAACGGCGGTTTCTGGTCTTGGTTCCAATGTAACTTATTACTATCGGGTGCAAGTGGTCAATCAAGGCGGTGCGAGTGCATGGTCATCCACCCAAACCTTGGTGACCAGTCAGCCAATTTCTGGCATTTTGGACAATCTAAATGCACAGCCCACGTTTGCTTATTCTGTTCGTCAATTAAGAACTGCCTATACTGGGCCGGCCCTTAGGATAAGAAAAGACAACGCCACCAACGATTCGGTGGATGTATATTTTGATGCCAAGCAACGGGTATCGCTCACTTCTCCGGTGTCAGCCGTTTTATCGGGAGCAGGTATTGGTGCGGCCACAAGCACTACGCTCGCTGCTTTTGTAGGTACAAATTCTGCTTTTGTTACCATCTGGTACGATCAAAGTGGGAATGGACGGAATGCTTTTTCCAATGCGGCTGTCACCACAAAATCTTCCAGTACCATCTCCACCACCAGTGGTTCAAGAATCGCTACGGTAACAGGTCTGGCCAATACGAGCTTTACCAGTTCAGCAACAGCAACCACCAATAGCACTACCGTAACCACAACATCGAGTTCCAATAGTACCATCCGTACAGGCTATTCCATTGTGGGCAATGGTGTTCCAGCCAACACGGTCGTGACTGGTTTTTCTGGCAATCCGATTGTGATATCTATGTCCAACGCTGCCAGCATTCCCGCTTCCACCACTTTGACGATTTCCAATGTATCGCCCGGCAACCTGCTCTCGAACACCACAGGTCAGGTTATCGGCGTTGTGGATTCTTTGTACAGTAACAATACCACCACCATTGCATTAAAATCTGCTGCCACTACAACCCTTAGCAGTTCAGCTTATGGTTTTGTGAGCCAGCCTCGATTGATAAACGCAGGGGTTTTGGATACCTTGGCCAATGGGATGCCTTCGCTCAGGATGATGAACGGCGTATTCAATGGTGCGCCCTTGGCGATTACCAATTTCACCAACGATGGGGGCGGCACCAATTTGCAAGGCATGAAATACTTCAATGTATTTGTAACCGCACAACAATTGGGCAACCTAAACAACGACAACGGACTTTTGAACAGTGGTGCAGTGGGCACGGGAGTCACCAATCGGTTCCAATTCAATTTGTCCAGATCGGGCACGAACAGTATCTACAAATCGTTGACCACCGGAAATACCACTGCCCAAGCAGCCTCCTTTTCGCAAGGCTTGTTGGCCGCGGCTAGGCTTCGGACCTTTATTGTTTCCAACACCGATTCTGCTTATATCTATACCTCTTTTAATGCCAATACGGGCGTGAAAGATTTCTTGGGAGCATCCAACGCAACGGTATTGGATGCCACGCAGCCCCAAATCTTTGGTTATACTGGTTTTGTGAATACCTTCTATGAGGGAAACTGTCCGGAACTATTGTTCTATGGTTCAACAAGTACCGCAATCAATGAAGCAGACGCTACGGCCATCATCACCGATCAAACAAACGTGTATGGCATTTTATCTGTAAGAAAACCAACGGTAACGTCCATTACTGCAACCTCGGCCACACTTGGAGCTACCATTTCGACCAATTCCAATGCTACCATTACCGCAAGGGGTACGGTATATGGCACAACAGCCAAGCCAACCACGAATGCTTTGGCCGAAGGATCAACAACCATTGGTACTTACACGCATACACGCGATACACTGGTACCCAATACGCCTTATTATTATCGGGGCTATGTCACCAATGGATTAGGAACTTTTTATTCGGAGGATAGTACGTTCCTCACCATGCCTGCTACTCCAACCATTGCGGCAGCTACGAATATTGCAACCAATGGTTTCACAGCCAATTGGACTGCACCAACAGGGGGAAATGCGTCTTTTTCTTATTCCTTACAATACAGTACAACCGCTGATTTTAGTGCTTCTGTAACAACCATCACCTCTATTTCTTCATCGGTTACTGCTAACGACCTAACGGGGCTTGCATCTAATACCGTGTATTATTATCGTGTGGCAACCTTGAATGGAACAGGCCAAAGTGCTTGGTCTTCCGGTCAACAGGTAACCACCCTTAGCAACGCACCCGTTTTTGCAGCAGCTACGAACGTGTGTACGGACATAGCTACCATCAATTGGACTGCCCCCACCAATCAAGGTGGAGCGAGTTATACCTATACTTTGCAATATTCCCCAACGGCCAATTTTAGTGCGTCCGTAACCACCCTCACCAATATTCAACCTGCGGCTTTAAGTCAAGCCCTCACCAATCTTACCGCCAACACCACCTATTACTACCGTATTGCAGCGGTGAACAATGGTGGCGCAAGTGCCTATGGGGTAACCAGTTTGGCAACTGCCACGAACCATCAATGGACAGGGGCATCCTCCACGGTATGGAACGATGCAGGGAACTGGTGCGGCAATATCTTACCTACCTCCTCGGTAAACGTTGCGATACCCAATGGTTTGAGCAATTATCCCGTATTGACAACCAGTGGTGCGGTTAGGAATTTATCAATAACTGCTAATGCGGTTTTCACGGTTACGGGTACTTTGCAGGTGAGCGGTAGCATCAACAACAGCGGCACGCTCGACCTTTCCGCTGCAACCTTGGAAATGAACGGCAGTATCGCGCAAAGCATCCCGTCGGGCGGTTTCGTGGGCAAGGCAGTCAAGAATTTGATCGTAAACAATAATGCTGGCGTTGACTTGGCAGATACCTTGAAAATCATCGGAACACTATCCCCAACGGCAGGGGTATTGAATACCAACAATAAACTGATACTTACATCAACAGCCGCAAATACCGCCCGCATCGCTGCAGGAACAGGCAATTATTTGAACGGGGCAGTGACCGTAGAGCGATTCATACCCAGTAAAACCACCCGTAAGTATGCTTTTATTGCCGCAACCACTAACCAATCCATCCGAAACGGATGGCAAAACCAAATCTTTATCACGGGTCCGGGAACGGGCGGCCTGACCTGCGGTATTGGTGTAAACTATGGAGGCTCCTCGGACAAGTACAACAGCAATGGATTTGATAAAACGCAGGTGAACGCCCCAAGTATGTTTACCTATAATCCAACCCCCGGCAGCAACGGCAGCCGTTGGGTAACCATTGCTAGCACTACCAACACGAATTTGGAACCGGGCAAGGGCTATCGGGTAAACATTCGTGGCGACCGCAATGTGGGCACCTGTGCCGACCAGTTGAACAGCAATACCCCAACTGCACCTGTAGCCGTTACCTTACAATCAACAGGCACGGTAAGCACGGGCAATGTGGCAGTAACGCTCAACAACCCAGCCACGCATTTATACACGTTGTTGGGCAATCCCTACCCCAGCCAAATCAGTTTCACTAGTTTGTTGTCGAGCAACACCAGTAATATCAGCAACAAGATGTGGACCTACAGTCCTTATGGTAATGGTAATTACACTACGTATTCCAATGGCTTAATTGCCAACGCTGCAACAGGTTATGACAATACCAACGGCGATTTAATTGCCAGCGGTCAATCCTTTTTCGTAGAGGCCAAACCGACAGGTAGCGGTACGGTAACATTCCAAGAATCCCACAAAGCATCTGGAACAATCCCCAACACCCAGTATTTCGGAACAGCCAATCAACAATTGATCCGCATCGGATTAAAAACCAGTAGCGATAGCAGCCTCGATGAAGCCATCGTGCGCTTCAACGGCATGGGTGCAAAAACCTATGTGGCCGATTGGGACGCTGCAACCTTTGGTGGAGCTGCGCAAAACATCGCCATCCAAAAAGGCAGCAGTCGTTTGGCCATCGCAACATTGCCGCTAACCAATAGCACAGATAGTATCTTATTGACCATAAAAAGCAATGCCAACGGTTCATTCCAACTCAATTTCAACGACCTAGCAGGCTTGGATAGCAACAAGACTTATTGGCTTCGCGATACTTATTTGAACCAAAGCCAAAACATCCGCAACAGCAGCAGCTATGTCTTCAACATCACCGCCGATAGTCTCAGCAAGGGCGACAGCAGATTCCTGCTCATCGCCAAACCATCAGGCACTACCTTACCTGTTCGTTTTGTTGCATTAACTGCAAAAGCAACGGATAGGAGGGAAGCGTTGGTTGCTTGGACAGTAGGGGATGCGAAAGATGTAGTTGCTTATGTTGTAGAACGCAGTTCCAATGGCGTGGCATTCGCACCAATTGCATCAGTAAAAGCGACTGCATCCAATCAATACAGCATCAAGGATGCTCAATTACCGGAGAATGCGGAAATGGTTTATTACAGAATACAGTTAGTGGAGCTGAATGGACAAAAGGCATACAGCCAAGTAGTTCAACTAATCACTCACCACTCACCACAAATCTCTATTTATCCCAACCCCGCCAAAGGAGCGTTCACGGTACAATTGCCATCAGTTGCCACCCAACAACGCTATAACATAACGGTGTATAGCGTAGATGGAAAAGCGGTACGCACCGAACAAAACCTCGCCCCGACAGAGGCCAATGCCCTCCGCTTGACCACCAACGGATTGGCAATCGGTGTTTACCAATTAAAAGTCCAAGGCCGGGACGGCACGGTTTGGACGGTTCGTTTGCAAGTGGAGGAATAAGTTGATGATAGTAAACAGCTGATGGTCGAACGAAGTTGGACTGTTGCAACGGCTACTCCAGATTGGGGTAGCCGTTGTTGTTGGGCTTCGAGTTGATATTTTTGATCTACTAAATAACTACTTTACGAAAAAGTTGGTATCTAGATACTCGGTGGGTAATTCCCCTCTTGAGGGGTGGCTGAAAGCCGGGGTGGTAATTCCGCACAAGTTTTATTACTTAAGAAATATTCGCGCCCAATCTCGCACTATGTAATACTTCAAGGTCTTTACCAGCCTAATTGGACTGTACCTCAAGATCTACCTACGTCTTTCGACGATCTGCTAAATTGAAACAGAATTTGTAGATACTTCCCATGACGCTCTTTGTGGCACATTTTCGCAAAAAACAAAAATTGCCACAAACTTGTGGCAATTTTCTTGTGGCAATTTTTTTTGCGCAAAACTTTTTGCCACAATTTTGTGGCGAAATTTCTTATTTTTCTTTTTTTGCCACAAATAAGTTCAGACATGATAGAATTGAGGGAGGCTACGGGATTAACACAGGAAATGTTGGCGGCCTTACTTAAAATGCCGCGAAGCGCCTATTCTATGGGCGAATCGGGTGAGCGGAGCTTTCCGGCTGAAGGGTTGCAACAGTTGATCGCGCTTTGTAAGCTCGTTCCCCCATCAGCCAATGAGGAAGACCTGCCCTCGGTGCTAGACGTGCTGGCCAACGAAGCTGCTGAGGCCAACGATCAACTGGCATTTTACAAGGAAGGATGCAGGGTGAAAGCGGCCAACAAGCAACGGGAACTGGACAAGATTATCAAGAGATACGAACAAGGCCTGCGGCTTTTGCAGTTGCTGCAGACCTATGGTGAACAGTTGCCGAAGATTGAGGAAAATGCCCATGTCCACAATTGGATTGAAGGGGCCACCTCTTTCGCCAAGCTGAAACTGCTGGACAACGGCCTTGCAAAACAGCAATTGTTGGCGTTGGAAATAAGGCAGTTGTTGACTGTGTAATTTGTTTTGAATCGAGAGACCAGAATAGAAAGTTGTTTGAATGTTTTCTCTAGGTATCTTCCATTATTAAAATGGAATGAAGTAGGTGGTTATGATGAATTCCGTTTATAGGATTCAAGCCCGTTGGTTCGGCAAAGGGAACGGTTTCTTATTGAAAGCTCGCTTTTTTGAGCGATTCCTAGGGATAGGTTATTTGAAGTGGGGTGTAAAAAATACATTTACACCCTTAAACTAGATTGCTTTGAAGACTATTGTCCCTATTTTGTTGGTTAGCTGCCTTTCCAATATTTTCTGTACGTTGAAAGCCCAACAGCCGCCAGTAAACCCTATTTTCAAACCGCTTGACAACGGATACCAACTTCTGTACAAGGAGGCTTTTGATAAAGGGGACAAACCCAACGAACAAGATTGGATGTTTAGGAAAAACAAGAAGATGGGCGGAGCGAGCATACCGGATAATGTGACGGTGGGCAAGGCAACGGACGGAAGCGACATCGGCTGTTTATCGATACATTTTACGTACGACAGCACCTTGCCCAAGGATGAACAGTATAGGGGCGGGGGCATTGTGTCAACGCACAATTTTGGATACGGATATTATGAAACCAAGGTAAAACTGTATGGCGGCAAGCCGGAATGGAGCGGTCTGCACCAATCTTTTTGGTCGATGGGGCTAACAGGCACCAACGAAGGGGAGGGAAAAGGCGTAAGGGATATTTGGGTAAACAAAGACTTAATGCCCAAGGAAAACAGGGTATTGGAAATAGATGGCTTTGAACACAACTCCAAAGACAATGCCTTGGCCCAGAATTATCATATTTATACGCCTACCCATTTGAGCGAAGCACCCAAGAACCATCAGGTTAAAAAAGATTTGACACGATGGATAAAGATGGGCTATGAATGGTTGCCGGATAAAATCAACTTTTATTGCGACGACACACTTATTTCCACCAAAAAGTTGGAAGGGAAATGGGCGGTGTATGCCCCACAAAATTTCTGGCTAACGGCTTTACCCGTTTCCACCAAATGGTGGGGAGGGTTGTCGGTTCCGCCCCCATCTGCGGCAATGCAGGTGGACTATTTTACTTTCTATGCAAAAAAAATACCCACCATAAATCTGATTGGCAATGCAGGATTTGAATATGGCAATACCGAAAATAATTACCCGATAGCATGGGTGGTTCCCCAAACGAACAATAATCCCGATGCGGTGAAAGTGGTTACGGATAGTTTGGAAGCGAAACAGGGCAAACGGTTTTTGGAATTGGGTTGCCCAAACAACAGCCCTACTATAGCCAAACAAATCATAGAATATATTCCCAACGGCAAGTACGATTTTAGTGTATGGGTGAAAGGCAGCAAATCGAAAACCCAATCGGTTATTACCATTTATGTTGGAACAAAAGCCATTGAAATCCCTATAAAAGTTTCAGACACTTGGCAAAAAGTGGAACGAAAAAACATCAACGTTTCTGGCAATAGGGCAACCATTGAAATAAAATATATCGGCAAAGAAGGGGAGGTGCTGAAATTGGATGAAGCGGTATTTAGCGCGATTGATTAATTGGAGATAGATGCTATTTATTTGGTTTTCCGAATCCAAAGCCCACTGTTTGATTTGGTGCAATTGACCATTAACTAACAACCATTAACCATTGACAATTGACCATTAACCAATATAGATTTCAAACCCTATAAAGGTTAATTAATCGCTGCTGAAATTTCATCTACAAAATAATATTAGAATGAAAAGATTAGTTTACGGGCTATGCCTATTGATAAGTATCGTATCTACTGTGCCAATGGTTGTTGCGCAAAACAAAACAGAAAGTAGTGGCAGGAAATATAATAACCCCGTTTTACCAGGTTCCTATTGCGACCCAGCGGTGGTGAGGGTAGGGCGGAAATTTTATATGGTAAATACCACCTTTCAATTTTTTCCGGGCATTAGTGTTTGTGAATCGGAGGATTTGGTGCATTGGAAACATATTACCAATGTGTTGAACACCAAGAGCGATGTTTTCTTGGATAATTATCCCGATAATCTTGGCGTGTGGGCCTGTGATATTGCGTATTTCGATGAAACATTCTACATTTTTTATTGCATGGTCTATGTAACGAACGACAGGAAAATAAACGTTCGAGGCAATTATGTGGTTCATGCCAAGCAGATCAATGGGCCTTGGTCAACACCCCTTCAGTTAACCACGGAGGGCAACGATCCGTCACATTTTATGGACGATGATGGGGAGCATTACATGGTGTATGCCGCAGGGATACCAAAGGGCTATGGCAACAAAATTGTGAAACTTGACAGGGCCTGTACCAAAGTGGTGGAGGGGCCATTTTGGTTGAATTGGGGCGAAGAAAAAAGACATCCTGAAGGGCCGCATATTTACAAAAGGAACGGATATTATTACCATTCCATGGCTTACGGCGATATGAAGACAGGCATCAATCAACAAGCCATCGCACGTTCAAAAAACATCTATGGCCCCTACGAACCTAGTCCCTATAACCCACTGATCATAGAAAATGGGCAGGGCTACACCACCAATACCGAACATGCTGCTTTTGTGGAGATTCCCAATGGCGATTGGTGGGCCGTATATCATTCAAAACGGAACATCAATGGTGCCAATATATTGGGGAGAGAAACCAGTTTGGACAAACTAACCTGGCGAGAAGATGGCTGGCCCGTTGTAAACGAGGGGAAAGGGATTACCGAGGAAAATACTGCCCCGGATTTGCCCCAAAAAAAATACAAGACAACAGAGCGTGACAACTTTAGCAAACCTGCCTTGTCAGTGGAATGGCAGTTTTCCAGAAACCCGGACAGCAGTTATTTTTCCTTGCAAGAGCGTAAAGGGTATCTACGCCTTTATACCCATCCTTACGATTTAGACACGATGAAAAGCAAGGGCGTGGTGGTAAAGCGGGAGACATTCATTAATTCAGAAGCCATCACCTCGATGGATTTTGAGGCAAAAGGGTCGGCACAAGCGGGCATGGTATGTTTTTACAACACCAAGAATTTTATTAAACTAGGTCTATCGGGCAATCAGTTATTGCTCATAGAAAACAGGTCTGGAAAAATGAAACAACTTCAATCGACCCCCGTCGCAACGAATAAGAAATTGTTTTTGAAAGTGCAAGCCGACAGTTTGGTACGTAGTTTTTATTACAGTGATGACGGAAAACATTGGAAAGCCGCAGGCGAGGTAAAGAATACCGATTTCTTAGGCGGAAAATATGGGTATCATGGCACAATGGTGGGTGTTTATGCCTGCGACCCTAGTGGCAAGGAAAAGATAAAGGCCGATTTTGATTTTTTTACTTATCGGAATAGGGATGGTAAGTAAAAATGTACAACCATAAACCGATAAAATTGAAACATCCTTTATCGAATTTTGGGAGTACGGTTATGGTAAGGACTATCTGACTTGCTTGTTCTTGTATGCATCATACCTGTTTTAGAATGTTTATTTTAATAATGAAAATTGAAATCAATATGGATAAACCCAATTGAAAACCCCCTGCTAAGGCGGTGTGTATATACACACGATGTTAAGTAAGTTTGGCTAGGGTTATTTCTAAAAACCTGTCGATTCCATTACTAATCTGTTGTGCATAGAAAAAAGCATTTTTTTAAATTATTAAAAGCTGCTGATTTGTACCTATTTGATGGTTACGCCAATAACTCCTGTTGGGATTCGTCGTAAACAAGTCATTTGTTGGCAAGCAAACTGAGATTCAGCAAATAACATAGAAACGAAAAGTTGTTTTAAAACGCAATTAATTGATGTAGCTGGTTATTTCATTGATACCTTTTCATGTATAAAGAAGAAATGTTTTGTTGTGGTTTTACATGTTATGTATGATCTCTTTATACACCATCTAGAAGATGGATTACAAAGAATCCTTAGAAATCCATCAAATATTACCCCTTTGTTTTATTGTAACCCCGAAAGTATAATCAAATAGCAATGGAAAATTGGCTAGACCATACCTGAAATTAACAAAGGAGAAACCTAAAAAAGCGATGGTATTGCACCAACTAAAGGGAACGTTCCCTCTTTAAAACATGGTATTTATGCGGCATTGAGCGCATTTCTACCTAATCCAAATGAGTGGTGAATATACTTTTACAGTGGCATTTGTGGCTAGAGGATACTTAAATAACAAATACCTAACGATTGCTAGATTAAATTGAACTGATTGCTATGTGTTAAATAGTTTAAATTACCCATCATGACCTGAAAAACGGTTTTGAGCCTTTTACTAATAGTGTAAAAGATGAACCAATCTCAAACAAATTTTCAAACCATAATACGCTTGCTTATATGAGAAAAATGACGCTGTCACTAGTTGCTTTAGAACGCTTTGTACTGAATGTTTCTAAACAAGCACACCAAATGAAAGAAGAGACAACTTTTATTCCCAGTGCTACCATGGAATTGTCTGATAAATTGATTTTAAATTGTATGATACATTGGTAGGCAATGTCTTATTGTTTAATTAAATGCTTTTCGCCATTATATTAAACACAACTCGAGCATAGTATAATACTTATCCAACTTCAGGTTAAATGGATAAATGGTGTTTGTATGTGCTGAGCCTAGGTTAATACCTTGATAATATGAAATTTAGTATTGGTTTTTAATAAAAGAAAGATGAAAAATAGGTCAAATACTTTTAGTCAAATAAATGCTCGCTTTATGAAAAAGATAATTTCTTTAGTTATGCTCTTGTTTTGTTGTGTACTCATAGTTCAGGCACAAACAACAAGATCTGTTGTAGGCCCTATTACCATTAATGGTACTACAGTAAGCGGCGGAGGAACTATTACTGGTAATGCTTTTGCAGCAGGAGATCACTTAATTGTGACCTCAGGTACACTTACCCTTTCCTCCACGGCTGCCACTACGGTAGGGAATTTAACGTTGAACGGGGGCAATGTATCCATCACGGGATCAACTGTTTCTGTTCCTACCACAATTGCAAGTCTGACAATTACGAGTGGGGCATTTACTTCAAATTCAACAGGGTCTATTACCACTATTTCGGGTAATGTATCATTTGCAGGGGGAACTTGTGCATTACAAACTGCACCAAGTGCTACTGCCTATACGGTTGTAAATGGCACTGTTACAGGTTCTACCACAGGTTCTACTGGTAGGTTGATGTTGGGCACTGGTGCAGTTATCGATGGAACTTCCACTGCGGTCAATCTGCAAGGGGTTGAACTGCAAAATTTTGGAACAAGTGCTGTTATAAAAGGAAATTGTACACTGGGTGGTGTTATCAGGGCTGGTAGTAATTCGGCAGGCAACGCTACTTGTGCCTACACGCTTGGTGCAACTGGGGTTACTAGTACAATTTCAATGAGCCTTTCTGGTTCTTCTGCAACAAAGACTTTTACTTACGCAGGAACCAATACCACTATTTCAATAAGTAGTGGTACGCTTATTTCTGCTGCTAGCCAAACCATACCAAACCTTACAATCACTGGTAGTACAACAATTGGCAATTCTGTTACGGTAAGTAATCTTAGGTTAAATTCAGGTGTTTTAACAGTTGCCTCTGCCCAAACATTAACCATTGCTAGTGGTGGTTCTATAACTCGTACTGCAGGATCAGTTACTGCAACTGGTACTTTTTCTGTTCCTTCAACAGGAATCAGTCTTACTTATTCCAATACAGGTGCAATCACAACTAGTAATGAACTACCAGCAACATCAGTTGCAAATCTTACCATCAACGGTTCTAATACAGTAACCTTGGGGGCGAATGTTGCAGTTACATCCACACTTACTTTGACTTCTGGTACACTTGCAACTGCTGCTGCAAAAACCGTAACGATCAATTCTGGAGCTACTGTTAGCCGTGCTACTGGAGTGATTACAACCACCGCGCAAGCTGCTGTATTTGGTGCTAATATCCATGTTACTTACACAGGTAGTACAGGCGTAACCACTGGCTCTGAGTTGCCAACTTCTTTAGGAAATGGGACTTTGACAATCAATAATTCCGGTGGGGTTACACTTGCTTCATCAACTACTGCCAATACATTTACACTAACTAGTGGTAAACTAACATTAAGTACGTTCAACTTAACTACATCAGCTATTACAGGAAGCTCATCTGTAGGAAACTTCAATAGTTCCAATTCAAACTATGTTGACGCTTCCAATTCAGGTAGGCTTGCCTTTGTAGGCATGACTAACGCTACAACGGTTTTGCCTATTGGTACTTCCAACAGCTTTACCCCGATTACTTTCTCAGGAACTAGCGCTGGTAGTCCTACGATTACTGTAGGAATGGGCACAGCAAGCAATTTAGGTGCAACCCAAGCCGATTTATTAGCATTGCAATGGTATGTTCGATCAAGTGCATCTTCAATTACTAGTAATGTAACTTATCAATTCAATAGCAGCAATATAGCTAATTCTTTTTCTGAAACAAATACCAATGACTTAGCAGTTACAAGTGGAGGTTCTTCACTATCCATAGCCTCTTCAAACCTAAGTATTGGTACGCCAACACCATTTACCACTATGGTATCAGGGCTTGCAATTCCATCAACTGTTTCTGAATATTTTGTAATCGGTAAACAAGGTTCTATTCTTACAGCAAGTACCATAACGTTTGGTACATTAAGTGGCATTACTGCCAATACCGTTTGTGCAGGCACTAGTGGCATCACGCTTACTTATACTGTAGGTGGTTCTTTTACAGGCGGTAACGTATTTTCTGCACAGCTTTCTGATGCGTCCGGTAGTTTTTCCAGTCCTGTTTCGCTCGGCACATTAAATTCGACTGGTTCGGGCACAATAAATATTACGATTCCACCAGGCACAACGCCAGGCACAGGATATAGGATCAGAATTAGTTCATCAACTCCAAGTGTGCAATCCAGTGATAATGGAACCAATATCACCATCAATAATACAACTTGGCAAGGAGCAAATGGTGCAGATGCCAATGTTGCTGGCAACTGGTGCGGTGGTTTACCAACTGCAGCATCCAATATTATCATCAACAATTCCACTACCCCTGCAATGTCGGACAATTTGACCGTGGCAAGTGCAGCAATTGGTTCTGGATCGGGACTAACAATTGGTAGCAATACGTTTACCGTTTCAGGTGCAATGACCGGTGCCGGAACCATTACAGGGTCTGCATCTTCTTCCTTATCGGTTGGAAGTGGTAGTTCCATTAATATGAATACAACTACCCTTGGCATTACCAATGCTTTATCAGCCTTGACAGTATCTGGGGCTACTTCCACCAGTTTAACCACGGATGCTGTTGTTACTGCATTAACGCTTTCGGCAACAGCCAATTCCAATTTGGTGGTATCGGCCAATAAAACGTTGAAACTAGTAGGATCTACTTTTGGTTTCACAGCTTCTGGCGGTAGGGTGGATGCTTCGGCTTCGGGTGCATTCTTTGAAATTGCCCATTCTAGTGGTACTGTTACTTTACCAGCAGCTTGCTTAACAACAACAACCAATGTAATGTTATCTAACACTACCTCGGCCCCAGTAAATATCACTGGTACAAATACCATCAATAACCTAACTTTTACTAGTGGTTCTTATTTATTAATGAACACTTCTGGCAATGTTACGGCTGTTACTTTAACTGTAAATGGTATTTTAACAGGAAGCGGTGCTTATGAAATCAATACGGGCGCAGCCGCTGGTAGCAAGATTTTGTTGAGTAATACAGGAGCATCTACAGTAAATAACTTTACTCAACAGGCTGGTCCTTTGGCTGCTGCTGCTGGTATCAACTATTTGGGTAACCTTACATTCAGTGGTACAAATTCATTTTCTGGCGCTGGCACCTTCTCTAATAATGCCATCATTACCTTAAATAATACCACAACTACCTACTCTATTGGGTTTACACTCGGTTCTGCTTCTAGGTTATTCAAGAGCGATGGTTTATCTACCTTAATATTTGGGGCAGGTATTTCAACACTAGGTTCTCTTTATTTAGATCAAACTATACCTGGCACAACCAATAGATTGGCCTCATTACAAATGACAGGCAATGCCAACGTAAGGCTTGATGTTTATAACAACCTGATAGTAGGCACTCTTTCATTGGGAAATACCAACACTAACGCAGGCATAAAGCTGAACCAAGCTACCGCAGGTGCTACCACTAAACTTACCATTACTGGCAATTCCTTTACAAACAGCGGTGCCGCAATCGATGCTACAATAGGTGGCACTTCTGTTGAATTAGCGAATACCGCCACCTTTGCCCTACCAAACAAATTTGTATTAACGGGCTCTAAGGTGATTCTAAACAATAGTGCAGCAGCAACATTGGCAGCAGCCCTTTCCTTGGATTCATTAACATTGACCAACGGTACTTTAAACGATGGTGGGTTCACTTTAACCATTACCAACAGGGTAGTGGGCGGAAGTGGTACGCACACGGGTTCTGGTAAAATGTTGGTTACCGCAACTTCGGGTATTATTGGTACGGGCAACTATGGTAATTTGGAAATTGCACCTGGGGCAGGAAACACTGTGAGCGTAGCAACATCTTCCACACCCACCATTAATGGTACTTTGACACTTACCAGTGGGTCTTTTGCGGTTGGTGCCAATACCATCAATATCAACGGTGCTATTTCTGGAACGGCAATTAGCACTACTTCTGCTTCTAGTATCACATTTGGCGGTTCAAGTGCAACCTTTAGCATCCCATCTACCATTACTTCCTTGAACAATTTGACGTTGAACAATAGTGCTTCCGGTGTTTATTCTTTAAGTCAATCCCTTACCCTTGCAGGTACTCTTACATTAACAAAAGGTGTCTTGAAATTGGGCAGTAGGAATGTTGTTGCTGCTAGCTTGGCCAACAACACAAGTGCTAGCAACTTCGATTTAACCAAGTACATCGACGCTAGGGGCGGTGGTCAATTCACCATTCCTGTTGTCACAGCAACGACCTATGTGTTCCCAATGGGTACGGCTACCACTTATAATCCAGTTAGTTTTAGCAGCCTGAGCGGTTCTACCAATCTTTCCGTAGGCGTGGACACTTCTACCATCACTGGTTTGACCCCAGCTAATTTGGCAAGCTTGAAATGGAATATCAATACTTCTACTGCTTCCATAACCAGCAACGTGACCTTCCAATTCTTGTCAACCAATGTTGCATTGGGTTTTGATGCAAGCCAAGCTACCGTAAGCTTCGCAAAGAGCGTTAATGCTATTTTATCAGAAGGCGTCTTTACTTCTGTATCTGGTACAGGTGGATCAGGTTCTCCTTATGTGGATGTAGTGAATGGCGTAACCCTGTCTTCTATCAACGGGGATTATTTCTTGGTAGGAAACTCAGGGTCGCTTGTAGCACCTTCTATTTCCCTTGGCACTTTAACTGGATTTACTAGCAATACCGCTTGTGCGGGTTCAACTGGAATAACGCTTCCTTTCACTGCTTCCGGCGTATTTGCGAGTGGAACTACTTTCAATGCACAATTGTCCGCAAGCGACGGCACGTTTAATAGCGCAACAATTGTAGGTTCCTTATCTACCGATGGAGTTGATCCATCTGGGACAATCAACATTTCTATACCTGCGGGAACAACGGCAGCAAGTCTTTACAGGATTCGTATCGTTTCAACTGGAACATCCGCAACCTCTGCTAACAATGGTACTAATTTGACCATCAATAATACCACTTGGACCGGTGCCAATGGTGCCGATGCCAATGTTGCTGGAAACTGGTGTGGCGGTGTGCCCACGGCATCTTCTATAGTTCTTGTAAGTACCACATCGCCTAAGCTTACCGCCAATCTAACCGTTAGTAGTTTGACGCTCAACTCAGGTATTGATTTGAACGGAAGAACCTTGACTGTAACGGGTACATATGCAGGAAGTGGAACCATCAAAGGTTCTGCAACATCCGGATTGTCTGTTGGAGCAGCTAGCCTCAACTTTGATATAACCACGCCAGGGACCACCAATGTTTTAGGTAACCTTACAACAAGTGGTGCTGTTACTTTAAATCAAAACTTGTTTACAGGTGCTTTGGCAATGGGCGGCAATCTTTCATTAGCAGCAGGAACAACCCTATCTTTCACTAGTGGAAGTGCTTTCACCAGAACAAGTGGCGTAATCAGTGCACCAACTGCCGGAGGTGCGACTGTACAAGTAAAAACAGGTTCTTTCAACGATACATTGTTTATACCGACCGGCGCGTTCACCAGCACTGCTAGTAATTTGATCAACCTCATCATTGATGGTTCTTCTGCTGGTTTCAACAATGCTTCCACCTCTGCAACCGTTCAAAATCTCACGTTTACCAATAATGGATTGTTTACTTCGGGTCAGGCAGCTTCAAACGTAAAACTGTTTGTTGCTGGAACCCTCTCTGGTACGGGTCAATTGATTATCGGTGCAGTGGGCAACCAAAGGATATTGTTGAACAATAACGCCAATGTTACCAACCTTACATTGACCGCTGTAAAAGGTAGCCCATCTTTAGGTGCTACTGATGCAGCAAATGCCAACGTGAATTTTACTGGAACCAATACTTTGACGGGCGTTGGTTTTACATTGGCCGCAGGAGCAAATTCCTTCACGCAAAGGATCGTACTAGCTGCTAATTCAATTACCTCTATAGGTGGTCTTGCGGGTTCTGCGGCTACCACCAAAACAGTCTCAGGTAGTTCATCGGCAAAACTTGCGCTGACAGCTGCTTCAACAATTTTCATGACATCCGGATCAGCTTCTTTGGATACGCTAAGTATAAGCGCAAGTACAACCTTGAGCAATGCGCTGGCGGTAAATGGCCTTAATCTATATGGTGGCACATTTACAACAGGTGGCTTTTTGACCTTGAACAGTGGCGCTATCGTGAATAGAACAGCTGGTTCTATATCCGCTACGCCTGTGGGGTCAAGTTACCATGTGGTTTATCCTTCACACACCGCTAGTGTTACAACGGGCAATGAATTGCCTTCTACGACAACTGTTTTGCAAAACCTGAGCATTGCCAATTCCAACGGCGTAACACTCGGTTCCGCGGTTACGGTAAATGGTACATTGAATTTGCAAAGCGGTGCATTTACAGCAGGAACCAATTTGACCATGGCTTCCAATTCGACCATCGCTAGATCCGCTGGTACGATCACCGGAACAATTGCAGGTTCGGCATATAATGTTTTGTACAACGGGTCAACTGCTGTCACAACTAGCACTGAATTGCCCGCTACTATTACAGGCTCTTTGACGATCAGCAATGCCGCTGGGGTAACATTGGCTGCTAACCGTACGGTAGGCAGTGTTCAATTAACAACGGGCAAATTGACGCTCGGTGCTTTCAATTTGACAACAGGGGGTATTTCCGGTGGATCGAGCAGTAGTTATATCGCAACTAGCGGCAATGGTAATTTGATTTACACTGCGCTTGGTGCTTCAGCTGCCACCCTACCTATAGGTACTTCAACTGTTTATGCGCCGTTGATTTTCACTGGTACCACCAATACGCCAACCCTAACGGTAAGTGCAGCACCGCTCGGTTTAGGTGTAGCCAATAGTGCCAATGTGGTACAGTTGCAATGGGACATACAGTCCGACAGGGCTTCCTCCGCTACCATCGGCTATCAGTACAATGCTTCCAACTTTACTAGCTTCAATCCTGCTGGTTCGGTTGAAATAGATGGTTATGTTTCGTCATTCACAACCTATAGTACCTCTGGTACCACTGGTTCCGATCCTTATGTAACCTCAAGTGCAAGTTCGTTTGCGTTGCCAACTACCAATACGACTTTTGTAATTGGTACTACAGGTTCTGTAATTTCAGCATCTACGTTGACTGTCGGCACAATTTCTACTTCCCCGATTTGTCCTTTAAGCACCATCAATGTTCCTTATACCGTTACAGGGTCCTACACAGTAGGCAATGTGTTTACTGCACAATTGTCCAATGCAAGTGGAAGTTTCTCCAATGGGGTACAAACATTGGGTACATTAACATCAACAACAAGTGGTACGATAGTAGGTATAATACCTAGGGGAACTACAAGTGGTTCATCCTATAAAGTGCGGGTTGTTTCGTCTTTGCCAGGCGTAACCTCCGCTGCATCTACCAACAGTGTGAACGTTTCTTCGAATACAGGAACTTATACCGGTGCGAATGGTGGTGATGCCAATGTGGATGCCAACTGGTGTGGTGGCGTTCCTTCTTCATCAGACAATATCGTAATCAACAGCAATGCTCCCAAGCTATCAGCTAACCTGACCGTGTTAAATGTTACTTTGAATGGTGGTATAGACCTAAACGGCTTCACGTTCACTGCAGGAACAATATCAGGTAATGGTTCTATCACTGCTAGCAATGGTAGCTTATCCGCAGCAGGTGGTACGGTTCGGTTCAATCAATCCAACAATTCCTTGACCAATTTCACTACTACTGGTGCCGTTTCGTTGGCTAATTCTGTCAATGTTGGTGCTTTGGAACTTGGCGGGAATTTGACGTTGACCACAGGCACTTTGAATATTACCTCTTCCTTTACACGCAACTCTGGGATTATTCAAGCCGCAACTGCTGGTTCTGGAACGATTCGTTTATCTAACACCAGTGGAACAATAACCCTAACCGCTACTTCATTGCCTACGACAGCAGGAACAAACTACCCCAATATTGTTCTGAATAATTCAGGTGGTTCAAGTGTAGTCTTGGGTGCTAGTCCAGCTTCTGGAACAGTTTCAAATTACATCCAAAACTTAACATTCAATGCTGGTTCAAGCTTGTTATTAGGTGGCGGTACTGCTAATAGCACGGTGTTGCGGACTTTTGGTACGATTACAGGTAGCGGGTCTTATACAGCAAATGCAGGAGCAGGTGCTGCGACTAGAATTTTGGCAGAGAATGGTTCAATCATCAACAACCTTGTATTGACAGGTGGCGGAGCGTTTGCCGCATCAGGTGCTGCCTTTACCATTTCTGGAACCACTTCTTTCGGAAGGTTGGAAATGTTGGCAAGTGCTGCCACATCATCTACCAGTCTAATCACCCTTTCTGGCAACATTACTTTGGATAGTATTAGTAATGAAAATGCCAACAGGAAATTTGTTTCGACAGCCGCAACCAACCTGACCTTCAATCAAGGCTTCACGAATGGCAAACTCTATTTTTCTCAAACCAGTAGTCAGAACTACTTGAACAATTTGACAACCAATGGTTCGTTTACCCTTGGCAACGCCTTGAACTTGACGGGTATATTAAAAGTGAACAGTGGAACGCTGAATATCGGCACCAATCTTTTGACACTTAAATCGACATCAATAGCCAATAGTGCTATAGTAGATCAGGTAGGTGGAGCAATAAGTGGAACTGCAACTGTAGAGCGTTACATCCCAAAAGGCTTTAGAGCATGGAGAGATATGGCACCTAGCGTATTCAATGCGGGAAGTATTTTCAACAACTGGCAAGAAGGCGGAAGCTATGCCAATAACGGTTATGGTTTATTCATTACTGGAACAACAGCAACTACAAATGCTCATGGAGTAGATGCAACCACTGGTCTTGACCAAACGATTAACAGTGTGAAATCCGCCTACACCTTTACCAATGGTACTTGGAATGCAGTAACTAACACCAAAACAACCAACCTCAATCCGTTCTTAGGCTATCGCTTATTGGTTCGTGGTGATAGAAGCTTTAATCTTTACACCACTCCAATTTCTACGGTTGGAACTACAGGTTGGTTGTTGATGAATGCGGCTACTGCACTTAGAACCCGAGGTAATTTGATTACTGGCAATGTCGTATATGCTACATCAGGTATTACCAACACTGTTACCGGTTCCACTTATAATAGCGCCTCTTTTGGGTTGAACAGCAGTTCCACAACAGGTTTCAGCTCAGTTGCTAATCCTTATGTAGCCCCAATCGATTGGAAAAACATTTGGGACAACAACCGTGCAGTGAACCTAACTGCGAATTACTATTACCTCGATCCAACGATTGGTTCATCAGGAGCATACGTATCTTACAATGCTATTACAGATGCAACCAGCAATGGGGCAATCGGCAGTCGTAGATACATTCAAGCAGGTCAGGCATTCTTTGTAGAAAATAACAACAGCATCGCACCAAGCTTAACTATTACTGAGGCAGATAAAGCAATTGGTTCAACGAAAACAGCGGTATTTGGTAACACTAACCGCAGCCGTTTAACCATCAGTTTAATGAAATCAACAGGTGCAGAGTTGAAACAAATGGACGGAGCAACCGTGGTGTTTGACCCATCGTATAGCAATGGCTTTGGCCAAGAAGATGCAAAAAAGATGACTAACCCAGGTGAAAACCTAGCTATTAATCATAATGGTCAAACTTTTAGTATTGAAGGTCGTCAACCGGCATCGGCTGAGGAAATTTTACCATTGAGCTTGAGCCAATTGGCCAATTGCGAGTACCAATTAACCCTAGATGCTTCTGCCTATAATGTAGTCAACCAAAATGTGTACTTGAATGATGCTTTCAACAATAGTGAAACCTTGTTAAGCTCTACAGTCAACAACATTAGCTTTACCGTAGATTCCAGCAACCCAGCTACTTACACGAATAGATTTAGTGTGGTGTTCAAAGCGGCTAATAAAGCAGCTACTGCTGTTGCACCTGTTGTAGCCAGCACCATAAGTGTTTATCCAAACCCATTGGTAGGCAAAACGATATCTGTACGTTTAGGCGGTGAAGCCACTGTGGGCAAATACGTAGTAAACGTATATAATTACTTAGGTCAGCAGATACATTCCAGCGTTTACAACTATGCAGGATCTGTACTTAATTGCAAACTACCACAGGCATTGGCAAAGGGTGGGTATCAATTAACAGTGTTACAGGAAGGCAATGTTGTAGGGGAGTCTAAAATAGTAGTAGAATAATGATTAAGCCTTAGTGCATCATGCATATTCATACTTAAACATGATGCCTAAAGATTTTTATTAAGCGAATGATGGGCGGCAACTCATCGTTAGAGGTATATCAATCAATAAGATCCAGCTCTTCAATGCAAAAGAGTGTTAAGCAGTACGGGATATAAATTTATCCTGTGCTGCTTTTTTTAGGATGTCACAATACATGTGCAGAAATACGCTATGCAGGTGCAGAAATACGCTATGCAGGTGCGGAAATACGGTGTGCAGGTGCGGAAATACGGTGTGCAGGTGCAGAAATACGCTATCCAGGTACAGAAATACGGTGTGCAGGTGCCGAAATACGCAATGCAGGTGCGGAAATACGGTGTGCAGGTGTGGAAATACGGTGTGCAGGTGCAGAAATACGGTGTGCAGGTGCAGAAATACGGTGTGCAGGTGTGGAAATACGGTGTGCAGGTGCAGAAATACGGTGTGCAGGTGCAGAAATACGCTATGCAGGAACAGAAATACGGTAAGCAGGTACAGAAATACGCTATGCAGGAACAGAAATACGGTAAGCAGGTACAGAAATACGCTATCCAGGTGTGGAAATACGATATTAAGATGCGTTAGAAATCTCTTTAATCCTATAAGAATTTAAAAACCTTATAGGTCTAAAAGGAATAGGTCAAAAAGACACTAAAAACAATTTGGATAACCATAGAAAGTTTTTGTTTACCCATAACGAGCATTTAGCTATCAATTGGTAGCATTCCTTTGCCCATCCTTAGCATTTTGATGCCTAGAAATACCATTTGGATGCCTAAAATTAGGATTCAAATGCCCAAAAAAAGCGTTCAAGAGCCCAAAAAGAGCATTCAAGCGGCCAATCCGACCGACTTTTTAGGCCTTTTGAAACTAAAATCGGCAATTCAAGACAAAATGGCATAAATGGGCATAAATGCTAAATCAATAAACCGCCTAACTTTTATTTGCTGACTATTAAAGACTTAACAATGCTCGATTAGTTGCTGAAATTGCAAAAGCCGATAGGCTTTTAGCTGCTATGGCTGCCTAGAACGCAACGCTTGCAATTTGATAGGGTCACCAGACCTAACAACCGAACCACCTAATCCCCGCTAAGATGAATCAATAGTCTTAGTGGGGATTTTTATTGTTGGTAAGGAGAGATATGGTAAACTTCCCATTAGGTTGATTAACCATCTATACTTCAAGCGGTATAAAAAATGCGCTCGAAATTGTCAGCAGTTAAACATCCCGAAAGTTTTAAACTTTCGGGATGTTGATGCACGATTTTATTTCATTTTGAGTATAACAATGCAATCGGAGAATACTGGATTGTAAAGCGTAAAACCTAACAAAGAAGACCTTTCCCTTTTTTCGATACTTTCATAACATTGTTGCTGTTTGTATATCATTCTCATAAGGATGTCAAAGAATCCTCCTTGTCCCTAAAAAAGGGTGCATAAAAGTTTTTCGCTTGCCAGCACAATAAATAGGGGTTCAAATCCGTTATATAGTAAACTACTACTACTATTATGACAAAAGAAAAATTTCTTGACTTAGCGTCAAAACATTATGATTCATTCAATGATTTAAATGAAG
>JAIXOJ010000001.1 GCA_027486835.1 Chitinophagaceae bacterium | reverse complement strand
TTGGTTAGGTTTAAATAACCAGATGTAATGTCCACATGTTCTTTTGAGTAAGGTATATCACCAATTACATCTAAAGCCCAAGGCAAGTTATTTTTGTTTTTGTAAAAACGAGCAGTACCCACGTTAGAATCATCATCTGCAGTTCCAAATAGTGTTGCATCTGCTTTATTAGTAGGTGCTTTATCTGCCAAATGTATTTCGTAGTTTCTGTTTTGATTTACTATTAAGTAAGGGTTGATGGCGATGTCCTTAACGCTTACTTTACTTGCGCTAGTAAAAGTGATGGTAAAATTGGTGGTGTCATAAGCCACTTTTGCATCACTCAATAAAGTGTTGATGAAAGAACCTGCCGCAGGGGTAGGAAACAATCTAGACACATTGTCAATCACCACGATGTTGGCAAAAGTTTGTCCAGCTTCAGTTCCGTTAGCATCTACAGTTAACCAACCTGGCGAATTTGTTTTTACACCACTTACACTGCTAACGGCAGATGAAGCTATATTATCCAATTGAATGGCAAATCCATTTTGATAGCTAGCACCAATGGCTTTTACTATTGCCTGACCATTCAATTCTACCAAATTGTTGTTTGCGTTGGTAACACCAGTGTATTTATAATTAACTACTAAATCATTAAAATCATAGTCACCATTGTTTGGCCATGCATCTTCAAAAAGGAGGGTACTACCAGTTTTTGAAGGGGTAATGGAAACATTGTAAGCTTTAGTGGCATCGTTAGGATATGCATCTTCGATATCTGCTACACCATCGCCGTCTGCATCGGCCTTTTGAGCAAGTGGTTTACAACTGTTAGCTGGGTCGGAAAAGTATGTACCAGGAATGGAAATATCGTCGATGTTAAACCTTGTAGTACCACCTGTGCCTACAAAACTCAATTGTATTTTATATGGGAGTCCAGAATTGGCAATTGCAGCAGGAACAGCGAAAGAGAGGCTTTGTGCTGTGGTTGGTATGAGGGTGGTGGTATTGGAATTGTAGGTGGTTGAATCGAAACGAACAAAACTACCTTCCCCATAATTTTTTGTGCTATCATAACTGATGTATGCAGCAATTACTCGTCTAATGGTAGCTCTCGCAAGGGTTGATACATTGCCTGTTTCAAATTTTATGTTGAGGGTAATATTACCAGAGCTTGGTTTCAGCCATGGAGATTTTACCCAACAAGCACCTGGATCCATATTAGTAGGGCTATTGCTTCTGATACTCCATGAACCAGTAATTACTTGGGCTGCTGTGCTAGTATAAGTTGTTGCACCAAACCCCCAACAATTGGCTTGTTCTAATGCCCTGTTGCCAGATTCAGCATTAACCCCTACACTTTGTGCCTGAACACCAATTACACTGATTGCGGCTAATAAAATTGTTGAAAATATTTTTTTCATTGTAGTTCTTTTAAAGTTGGTTTATTTCAACTTAGTTTTTTTATTTTATTATTGATGTTAGTCAGTAAGGGTTGGTAGATAATTAGCTAATACGGTATTTGCTTTAGCAGAATAGTTTTTTTGGATAGTACCAAACTGAATTTGCAAAGAATCAGTAGCTCTAGGTATTGAGAGTTTTAAAAAAACATTCTCGCTTAATTGGTGGTTGCCACTATAAAACTTAACACCCGTTTTTACATCCACCACAGATAACGTACCATTGATTGGGTTATTGGTTTTCATTCCTTGTACCACGAAGGTTAATAGTTTGGTAGTACTCCAATTAAAGTTGTTGTTTACTTTAAGGGTAGAGAATGTTTGGTTAGTATCTGCCCCGCTAACCCCCTCTGCACTTTTTTTACAACTAGTACCAAATGCAGCTATGGCTACAAGCATTAAGGTTATTAATTTTTTCTGGGTCATAATTTTATTATTTTGATGGTACAAAAATAGGGTTCATAGATATATAAAAATATTACTCCCTCGTTTAAGGGGGTAAGGGTTTAGGCGATTTCTTGGTTTCCTTTTTATCCTAAATGTTTGCTTTCCCTTCTTCTTTAATTGATTCTTTTTTTTCTCCAATAAAAAAGCCACTTAGTACTATAACCAGTCATCAAGTTTTAATGGACTAATCCATTACTTTCATGATGGTGTACTACTAAGTGGCTTACGCTTTTAGCGTATTAACCTACTGTATTGTTTTACTAATTATCTAGCTAAGTGAATCATCAATATCTGCACATCACTTGGGCTTACACCGCTGATTCTACTAGCTTGACCAAGGGTGTGTGGTTTTATTTTGATAAACTTTTGTCTAGCTTCTGTGGAAATGGAAGACAGTTTATTAAAGTCAAAAGAAGCAGGTATTTCTTTGTTTTCTAAAAATGCCATTTTGTTTACGAGTTCTTCTTCCTTAATGATGTATTGTTCGTACTTGGTTTGCACTTCTGTCTGTTCAATAATATCATCATTAAAAGGTTGTAAGGCTTCTGCTAAAGCAGGTATATAGTCCATCATTGGCTTCAAAGCCACATTGGGTCTAAGCAACACCTTCGCCGCTTTTTGTTTTTCGTCAATAGGCGATGATTGAATGGTTTCCAAGTAAGGGTTTATTTCAGCACCATCTACATTCATGGTATTGATGATGTTGCGCGCTTTCTTTACGCCCTCCACTTTTTCTATTACCTTATCCATTCTTTCTTGCGAAGCCAACCCAAGGCGATAGCTCAATTCAGTTAAGCGCATGTCAGCATTGTCTTGCCTCAACAGCATTCTATATTCTGCCCTACTGGTAAACATGCGGTAAGGTTCGTCTGTACCCTTATTAATTAGGTCATCAATCAATACACCAATATAGGCTTCGCTGCGCTTTAAGATCACTGGAGCCAAGCCCTTCACTTTTTGATGGGCATTAATTCCCGCCATTAATCCTTGACAGGCAGCTTCTTCATAACCAGTAGTCCCATTTATTTGACCAGCAAAAAAGAGGTTTTCTATTGGTTTTGTTTCCAGTGTATTGGTTAACTGGGTTGGTGGAAAGTAATCGTACTCAATAGCATAACCCGGTCTAAAGAACTTGCAGTGTTCAAAACCAGGAACGGTTCTCAACGCTTTCACTTGTACATCTTCGGGAAGAGAAGTAGAAAAACCATTTACATAGATTTCCACGGTACTGAAACCTTCTGGTTCCACAAACAATTGATGCCTTTCTTTATCAGCAAAGCGATTGATTTTATCTTCTATGCTAGGGCAATACCTAGGGCCTCTGCCCTCTATTCTCCCTTGAAACATGGGGCTTCTATCAAAACCAAGTCTTAGATTATCGTGAACCTCCTGATTGGTGTAGGTAATAAAGCAACTTCTTTGTTCTGATGGTATAATTTTTTTGGTGTCTAAATAAGAAAAGCCAGGTATTACTTCATCCCCTTTTTGTTCTTCCATCTTAGAATAATCAAGGCTACGGCTATCTATCCTTGGAGGTGTACCGGTTTTTAATCTATCTGCTTCAAAGCCAAAGGCTACTAGTTGTTCAGTTATACCAGTAGCTGCCTTCTCTCCTACCCTACCACCGCCTAATTGTTTTTCGCCAATATGGATCACACCATTTAAAAAGGTACCACTGGTTACTATTACTGCTTTGGCTTTTATTTCATTACCTAAGCCAGTAATTACGCCACATACTTTATTATCCTTGATGATTAGTTCCTTTACCATATCCTGATAAAAGTCAAGGTTTTGGGTATGTTCCAGCATATCCCTCCATTTAGCTGCAAAGAGCATTCGATCATTTTGCGATCTTGGACTCCACATCGCCGGTCCTTTACTCTTGTTAAGCATTCTAAATTGGATCATTGTTTCGTCAGATACAATACCACTATATCCGCCCATTGCATCAATTTCTCTTACTATCTGCCCTTTTGCTATACCCCCCATGGCTGGATTGCAACTCATTTGTCCAATGGTTTGCATATTCATAGTAATCATCAAAACCTTACTACCTAAATTAGCGGCAGCAGCAGCAGCTTCTGAACCAGCATGCCCCGCTCCTACTACTATTACATCATATTCTTCAAACATTATTTTCTGTTTTTTATTTTAGGACTTGCAAATATAACCTTCACTGTACTGTTTTATTTTAATCTTAATAACGCTGTTTCACGTGGAACATTGTGCTAGTGTTATCACAATCACTCCTTTCTTTGTTCCACGTGGAACAAAGAATAAGTTAGGATGGTTGGTTTAAATAAGTTTGAATGTAGTAATCCTCTTTTTGTCTCATGGTGGCTATTTCATTTTTTGTTTTGTCTTTATAACCACACAAGTGTAATGCTCCATGAAATAGTACCCTAAGGGTTTCGTTTATGAGTGGCTGATTTTCCTTTATGGCATTATCTGCTACTCGCTCTAGGCTTATGTAAATTTCCCCTTCAACAGCTTCGCCCTCTTCCTGCAAGGGGAATGTGATAATGTCTGTATAGTAATCGTGTTGTAAATGACTCTTATTGATGTCTAATATAAATTCATCGGAACAGAAAATATAATTGAGGCTAGATAATTGTACTGCTTCTTTTTGAAAGATAGAAGCGATAAAAGC
Source organism: Chitinophagaceae bacterium (assembly GCA_027486835.1). Taxonomy (GTDB): domain Bacteria; phylum Bacteroidota; class Bacteroidia; order Chitinophagales; family Chitinophagaceae; genus Parasediminibacterium. The sequence goes on along the minus strand of JAIXOJ010000001.1, from coordinate 38,205 downwards.
CTTCAGTTGTTTTTTATTAGGGAGCGATAATTGTCTATCCGCGTAATTAAATTTGATGGTAGGCATAAAAAAGTAGGTTTTTATTAAAAAGGCTTCAAAAATCATTATTATATTACCACTATCCAATTTACTTTTGTCCACTAGTACTTTTTTACCCCAAAAAGCAATCATGAAAAGATTAAGCGAGTTATCTATTGGTCAAGAAGCAGTGATTCATTCTTTTGAAAAGGATGACATCTTTATTAAGTTGATGGAAATGGGTTGTGTTCCTGGTGAATCCGTTCGTGTGATACAGATTGCTCCCTTGGGAGATCCCATGTCCATATTGGTGGCTGGGTATCATTTAAGTTTGCGTTTGAGTGAAGCAAGCAGTATTTTTTTAGAAGATTAATTGGTGGTAATTTATTTAGCAACGTATTATTAGCCCTCATGAAAATTGGATTGTATTTCGGTTCGTTTAACCCCATACATATTGGCCACTTGATTATTGCCAATCACGTGGCTAATTTCTCCACCGTAGAGCAAGTATGGTTGGTAATTAGTCCGCAGAACCCTTTGAAGCCTTCTAGTCAGTTATTGAATGAATACCATCGCTTGCATCTGGTGCAAACAGCCATTGCAGGCAATCCTTTGCTCAAAGCTTGCGATATTGAGTTTAAGTTACCCAAACCTTCTTACACTATTGATACATTGACTTATTTGGAAGAAAAATACCCCGCTCACGAATTTTGTGTACTGATGGGTAGCGATAGTTTTACTAATCTGCCTCATTGGAAAAATTATCAAATGCTGCTAGCTAACTATGAACTCATTATTTATCAACGCCCCAATTATAGTGTCGTTACAGAAAATATACCAGAATCGGCCAAGAAAGTAACCTTATTAACTGCCCCAATGCTGGATATTTCTGCTACCACCGTTAGAAGCCTTATTAAGGATGGAAAAAGTACCCAGTATTTGTTGTCTGATGTGGTAAATCAGGAGATATTGAATAATGGTTATTACAAAGGTTAACAACCCTCCCTCCATATTGGTAAGCTTACCTTTTTCACCTTTGATTATTTTATACACCCTTAGCTTTCTTTTAGATGTTGTGTATAGATGGAATAATGGGAAAGTTTTTTAACGGACTTCCCTATTAATAACCAAATAAGCACAAGACTACCGATTGGTAATACAAGAAAGTTCAACAAGACTATGCTTCATTCTTCAAAACAAATTTTTCAAACAAATAATCCCTCCCGTTGGCAACGCCTAAAGTGGGGATCACGCGTTTTTTTGTTATTGCTTATAATAGTAGTTGTAATTGTGATTATTACACTTAGAAGTGTGGCCACTTCTACTAGTAAAATACCTTTAGAAACAAGGGCTATTAAAAAAGTATTGACGGATAGTGTACCCGCCTATAGAGAAACGGAAACAGTAAAACGGTACAAGGGATTTAGAAAATACATTAACACCCAATGGTCAGCAGGAAAAGGTTGTGGTCAAAAAGATAGTATCTTAAACTTATCAGCCTCTACCCTATTTAGTGACAGCTTAGGAATAAGGGCTGCTTTCTTTATGCCTTGGGATTTGCAATCTTTTATTTCATTGAAAAAAAACATCGATAAGATTAATTTAGTACTGCCAGAATGGTTTTTTATAGATCCTAAAGCAGATACCTTGTTTACGAACATCGATAAGCGCGATTACGATGTAATAAAGGCTGGAAGGGTAAAGATTTTACCCGTATTGTCTAACAATATTGGTGGAAAGCCAAATGAAGCAGCATTGACCCGTGTATTAGTAGATGCCAATAAGCGCGAACGCTTGATTGCGGATATTATCAAACGATTAGAAAAGTATAAGTTTATTGGAATCAATATTGACCTAAGTGAAATAAAAGTAAAGCCATCGTTTATAAAATTATTTAAAGAATCACTGTATAAGCAGTTGCATGCTAGGCAATTACTAGTTACTGAAAATATATCCCCCTTTAGTGAACACCTAGACTACAAAGGAATTTCCAATAGTAATGACTTTTTATTCCTACAAGCTTTTGATGAACATAATGACCAAACCAAACCTGGGCCAGTTTGTGGTCAAAAATGGATTGAATCTACCGTAGATGAATTGGCCAAAAAAGTTCCGCTTAATAAAATTATTTTAAGCCTTGCCGCTCATGGTTATGATTGGAACAGTAAAACGGACAGTGCCGAAGTGCTTACCTATCAGCAATCTCTAGTAACGGCAAGAGAAAGTGATGCGGTTGTGGACTTTGATAATGATAGTTACAACCTACACTATCAGTATTTTGATGAAAAAGAAGTACTGCATACCGTTCATTTTGTAGATGCAGCCACCAATTTTAATGTTCTAAGGTTTGCTACTGAGTATGGATTAGCGGGTACTGCCTTGTTTAGATTGGGTTCTGAGGATAGTAGGTTATGGGAATTTTATCAGAAACCGATGAATAGAAAGGCACTCGAAAAATTTAATTTCGAGGAATTCAGCCGTGTTTCTGGTAGCAATGCAGTGGATTATATTGGCGAAGGGGAAATTCTTGACGTATTAGCCTCGCCCAGTGATGGAAAAATTAGCACCGAAATAGACAAGGAAAGTATGTTGATTAGCGAAGAGCAGTATCAAGTGCTGCCTTCCTCCTATGTGGTGAGGAAATATGGCAAAACATCTAAACCCCTATTAATCTTAACCTACGACGATGGCCCAGATCCAAAATACACCAAGCAAATATTGGATACCCTTAAATATTATGGCGTACATGCCAGTTTTTTCGTTGTAGGAATAGAGTCGGAAAACAATATTCCTTTAATAAAAAGAATTTTGAGGGAAGGTCACGAACTGGGTAACCACACGTTTACCCATCCTGATATGAGCAAAGTGAGTAAGGAACGCGCCTTACTGGAAATGGATGCTACTAAGCTATTGATTGAATGCTTAACCGGGCGTAGCATGATTATGTTCCGTGCACCATTTAATGCAGATAGTGAACCTGAAAAAAACGAGGAATTAGTACCCGTTGCATTGAGTAGAACAAGAAATTACATCACCATTGGCGAGAGTCTTGACCCCGAAGACTGGCAAAAGGGAGAAATAAATAATTTTAATGCAGATACCATCTTTAACCGAGTGGTGCGGGAATACAATGAACACCTATCTAAAGGTGACAGCACCAATATTATTTTACTCCACGATGGCGGTGGCGACAGAAGTGAAACGGTACTTGCTACTGGTAAGATTATTCGTTATTTCCATGCTAAAGGATACAAGTTTGCTACCGTAGCCGAACTTTTAGGAAAAAAAAGAGACGAAATGATGCCTTTTGTGGATAGTAAAGATTACTTCAAACTACAGGTAAATTATTTCTGGGCCGAATTGCTGTACATAGGTAGTCATTTCTTCTTTTCTCTTTTCTTGGTATTTATGGTAATGAGTGCAATACGCTTACTTATATTGGGGGTGTTGTCTTTCTTGCAGAGAAGAAAAGAACAAGAGATTCATTACAACGAATTAGTAGATAGTTATCCGCTCGTTTCCATCATTGTACCTGCTTATAATGAAGAAGTGAATGCCATAAGCTCGCTCAATAACCTCTTGAAATGTGATTATCCCAATTTCAATATCATTTTTATAGATGATGGTAGTAAAGACAGTACTTGGAACATAGTTAGTCAAGAATTTAAGCAACATCCTATTATTAAAACATTTACAAAGCCTAATGGTGGTAAGGCTTCAGCATTAAATTTTGGTATAGAACAAACCAATGCCCCTTATGTAGTTTGTATTGATGCAGATACCAAATTGGCGCCCAATGCCGTAAGCCTAATGATGAAACATTTTCTGATGCAGACCTTAGAAGCTGGCAGTAAAGAAGTGGGCGCAGTGGCAGGCGTGGTAAAAGTGGGCAATGAAGTGAATATGCTTACCAAATGGCAGAGTATAGAATACATAACCAGTCAAAATTTTGATAGAAAAGGATTTGCTTATGCTAATGCAATAACGGTGGTACCTGGTGCCATTGGGGCTTTTAAAAGATTAGCCATACAACAAGCCGGTGGATTTACCATAGATACCCTTGCAGAAGATTGCGATTTAACCATTAGAATTTTACGGGCTGACTATCTAGTAACCAACGAACCTAAAGCCCTTGCCTTTACCGAAGCACCAGAATCCATTAAACAGTTTTTAAAGCAGCGCTACCGCTGGAGTTTTGGAGTAATGCAAACTTTTTGGAAACACCGAGATGGATTATTTAGCAATCATCCCAAATCATTAGGTTGGATAGCCTTGCCAGATATTTTAATATTCAAGTATATAGTACCCTTCTTTTCACCCATTGCAGATGTATTAATGATATTTGGATTATTTACGGACAATGCTGGGAAAATTCTATGGTATTATCTATTATTTACCTTGGTAGATACAACTATTGCCGCCATTTCATTCTTGTTTGAAAAAGAAAAGCTAGCAAAATTGGTTTGGTTGATACCCCAAAGAATTATTTATAGATGGTTGATGCTCTATGTTTTGTATAAGTCAATGAAGCGGGCTTTGAAGGGAGAATTGCAGCATTGGGGGGTACTTAAACGTACTGGGAATGTAAAGGACGAACAAACGTTACCGGCATAAAAGTAGGAAAAGACCCGTTTTTAGTATTCTAACAGGTTTATTACCCTTTAAAACCACAATAAGAGACTTTTAAACACTATTAAAACCGTTACTTTGCCAACAATTATAAAACGTAAATAATATTTTATACTAATGAAAGTATCAGACATTCAGGTGCTCAATGAAAAAGAAACCCGTGGCGGTTTTGGTGAGGGTATATATGAGATAGGAAAAGAAAACCCAAATGTGGTGGTGTTAACCGCAGATTTGGCAGGTTCTTTCAAGTTAGGACCATTTATTAAAGAAATACCAGAACGTTTTGTACAGTGCGGTATTGCCGAAGCCAATATGATTGGGGTAGCCGCAGGGTTAACCATTGGTGGAAAAATTCCTTACACTACCACGTTTGCTAATTTTAGCACTGGGCGTGTTTATGACCAAATACGCCAGAGTGTTGCTTACAGCAATAAAAACGTAAAAATTTGCGCTTCACACGCTGGTCTTACCCTAGGTGAAGATGGTGCAACACACCAAATATTGGAAGATATAGGCATGATGAAAATGCTACCAGGAATGACGGTAATTGTTCCTTGCGATTTTAACCAAACCAAAATAGCTACTAAAGCCATTGCTAACTACGAAGGGCCTGTTTATTTGCGTTTTGGAAGACCAAAATGGCCCAATTTTACCAAGGAAGATGGTAGTGATTTTGTAATTGGTAAAGCTCAGCAATTAGCTGAGGGTACAGACGTAACCATTTTTGCTTGCGGCCACTTGGTGTGGAAAGCAATTGAAGCAGGTAAAATTTTGGAAGAGAGAGGAATAAGTGTTGAGTTAATTAATATGCACACCATCAAACCACTTGATACAGAGGCAATTATCAATTCTATTAAGAAAACAAAATGTGCAGTTACCTGCGAAGAGCATAATATTTTAGGAGGATTGGGCGACAGTATAGCCCAAGTAGCCGCTAAAAATTTCCCAATACCAATCGAGTATGTGGGCACCAACGATACTTTTGGCGAAAGCGGTACACCTAAGCAGCTTTTGGCTAAATATGGCCTAGATACACCTGATGTGGTGGCGGCAGTGGAAAGAGTGTTGGCAAGAAAATAAGTTAACGCATAAAAAAAGCTGGGTCTTCATTGCGAAGACCCAGCTTTTTTTATGCGTTAACTAATGTAGAATTTGAATTTAATGAGCGGAAAATGCTCGCCCCTCTCCTATTATTGTAACACTTTGAAAACGGACATTTCGCCCTTGTCGTTTATTTCTACAATTTTTTTGTGTTGTTGATTGTTTACTACAACGTAGTAATTCACTTCTTCGTCACTATTGATGTACTCATAGCACTCGGTAAACGTAAACTTATCACCACTGTATTGTTTCTTTAAGCTCGATACTATATTTTCGGGAAGTTCTGATAACTGGATGCTTTTACTTGTAGCAATTAAGCCCCCATCGATATTGCTATAGAATACGTCCATTTTGTATCCGTCCATTATAAAGCTGGCTTTGGTAAATTGGCTGGTTGTTTTCCAAATTACTTTGTTTGCCTCTTTATAGTTCTCACTAAAATGGAGCATGGCTTTGTTATTTACGGGAGTTCTGTAAGGTTTTGCAAAGGCAACTGAGGTAAAAAAGAAGGAAAACAGCAGGGCTGCTACGATTATTGATTTAGAAAAGCTGATAAAAGGTGTGCTGGTTAAGCTAAATTTATTTGATAACATGGTAATAAAATTTAAAAAAGTTTAGTAATTAAAAAGTAGAAGTTTTGCAGCTTTCACATTGCTGCGGTTGTTTGTTTTCTTTTGGCCAAAAAATTAAACACACATCATCTAAACGGAGCTTGAAACAATAGGTTACAGTGCGTTCTTGTAAATTTTTTGTTAACGGAATTGCTAAGTGCTGTGTACTTTAATTGCTTCCTAGCTCTTAATACAATTATTTTACCCCATAAACATGCTCGGTTGAGTTTTTAGGATATGCACAAAAAATATTTGAAGCTTGTTTATGCTTTTGCCTTTTTATCGATTGTTTCTGTTTTTTTAATCAGTTACTATTTAATCCACAATGCTGTGGTGCGAAAGGAGAAAGATGCTAAAACCATAAACATGGCTGGAAGGCAACGAATGCTTTCGCAGCGCATTACACAGCAATGTTTGCGGTATGCCGCCTTTGGTTCAAGTAATAATATGTATCTGAAAAACCAATTGCAGGTAGATATTAGGTTATGGCAAGAGGCACAGCTTCGGTTGGTTAATGTAGAGAAAAATAAACATACTGACTTTGCAGAGAACACTCCAGAAATAGACAGCCTGTACCAAGCCATACAGCCATCATTTCTCGCTATCATTCGATTATCAAATCAGCTTGCAGCAGAGGATGATATGGTGGGTAGTGATACCACAAAAATGGTAGTAAGGTCATTATTAGACAGCCTAATAGAACAACAAGCCCTTTTTCTGCCTCAGATGGAAACCATCGTAAACCGATACGAGCAAAGAAGCCAAGAAAAGTTGGTAGAAATAAATACCATTGGTTTTAGATGTTTTTGTGCTGGCATTATGTTACTGATGGTAGAGGCATTTTTTGTTTTTATACCCATATTGAGGCATAACAATGTATTGTATAAAGAACTGACCCAGCAAAACAAACAGTTGCAAGAGCAGAATTTAGCCTTACAGCAAAACATGGCCAAAGAAGAGGAACAAAAGGTAAAATTGGCGGAAAGCGAATCGATGTTCCGCTTTATTGCAGAAAATACTACTGATGGCATTATTGTGTTTGAAAATGGATTTTTTTCTTACTCCTCACCTGCTTACCAAAAAATTCTGGGTTATGATAAAAGCATTACGGAGAAAAGGGATTTGGAAAGTGCTTTTAGCCTGGTACATCCCGACGATTTGGACCGCATAAAACAAACCATTCTCACGGGATTGAATGAAAAGCACCCTGCAATGCATTATGAGTATCAAGTAAAGCACAAAGAAGGACACTATGTGTGGCGGGAAGATTCAGTAACCAACATTTTCGATGAGCAAGGAAACCACACCAAGTCCATCATTATTGCCCGAAACATTACCAAGAAAAAAGAGTACGAAAAAGCAAGGATTGAGCGAGAACAACTGCTCTCTTCCATCTTTGACACGGTGAACGACACCATTTTTGTGCTAGAAGTTGAAGACAAAAATGAGTTTAGGTTTTCGTTGGTTAATAAAATGTTTTTTGAGATTACTGGTATTAAAATATCGGAAGTTATTAGTAGCAAATTGCAAGATATTTTACCACAACCTGCCTTGGCAAATGCCATCATTAAACTAAACGAAGCCATTGACCAGCATAAAATTGTGCGGTGGCAAGAAACGATTGTTTACCCCATTGGCCTGGTGATTACCGAAATGAGTGTTACACCCGTGTACGATGCGGAGGGTAATTGTATTAGGCTCATTGGTTCCATGCATGATATTACCGAGCAGGTAAATGCAGAAAAGGCCATGGTTCAGAGCCACCAGCGGTTGCAAAAGCTTACTGACAAGGTATCTGCCGCTATTTATGAATTGAGGATAGACGATGATGGGCAGGTGTCTTTCCCCTTCATTAGTAAGTTTATTACAGAGTTATTGCCAGACACCACCGTGGAACAATTGCAGGCAAATGCAGCTAGGGCTTTTGATGCAGTTCATCCAGACGATGTGGACAAAATGTGGGCTACTGCTATGCTCAGTAAGCAAATGCTGTCTGTTTGGAAACAGGAGTATCGCATTGTGCAACCAGACGGTAGCATCAAATGGCTAAAAGCGGTGGCGCATCCAGAACTACAGCCCGATAATAGCACCGTTTGGTATGGATATTTAGAGGAAATAACCCAACTGATGGAGGAACAGACCAAACTAAAATTGTTCGAATCGGCAATTTATCATTCCACAGAGGGCGTGGTTATTTCTGAAGTGCGACCAGAAACTCCCAAAAAACAGAAAGTAATTTTTGCAAACCCAGCATTTTTTAAAATGACAGGCTACAGCGCAGATGAATTAATCGACAATATTCCTGAAAAACTAAGGGGCGAGGAAACGGATATAGCGCAGATAGAAAAACTAGAAGCAGCTTTTCTTAACATGCAGCCCTGCCAAGTGGAATTTATCAACTATAAAAAATCTGGGGAACCTTTTTGGGTAAATATTGCGGTAGCACCGGTGGTTAATGTAAAAGGTAATACCACCCATTGGATAGCCATCCAGCGCGATGTTACCCAACTGCGCAAGCACTTGCAAGAGGTGGAAACACAAAACAAAAAGCTGATGGAAATAGCTTGGACGCAGTCGCACATTGTGCGCGCCCCACTAGCCCGAATGATGGGATTGATTGACCTTATGGAAAATCATCCCGACGGCAAAAAAAACAATAAAGAACTACTTGCTCATTTGTCCGATTCAGCAAAAGAGCTGGACAAAGTAGTGCGGGAGATTGTGGCTAAGACGGATCAATTGTAAAATATAGGTTTCCTTATTGCTTTATTGGGCTGCTAATCGTGTGGGGTTAGCAGCCCTTTTTTTTTGTGGGTGCAGATAAAAGGAGGTTGGATTCCTGCCGGAAATGCCTTCAGATATGAATACCTAGCCAACAAACCCTTGCTGAATAAAGCAGTGGTGTTTATTGGTCTGCCATTACCAACAGCCTCAATATTCTGCACATTCGTGTACTTAGCGTTATCAACCAAAACAAGTTAACTAAGCAAAGATTGCTATCAATCATTCGTTGCTTTTTTCCAATGGTTATTGATTTCTATGGCAAAGAAGGAGGGGAATGTTGTTCTTGTGTAGATATGTTATTTTGAAAGATACCCCAAATTGAGATACTTTAAATTATACTGTTTTTGCAATATTTTTTTCTGAAAAACAGTTGTCATTCATCAAAATGCTGTTTTTTATTCAAAATTATTTTGGTGTTTTCTACTCGCCTTATATATTTGAGAACTTTCTTACGTCAACAACAATCTATATGATAAAAAAGGTACTCTTAGCCGCTTGTCTTTTCTCATTATCTGCAATTATTGAAGTAAACGGTCAAAATGGGATTATTAAAAAGCTGCTCCCTTTAAAGGCGGAAGATTTTAAAGTTCAATCAACAATTGTGGATGGAAACACAGATGCTGTTATAATAGCAGATATAGGCAGTTCGGAGTATGAGGGCAATACAAGCGGATGGTTTACCATCATTTATAAGCGAACCAAACGAATATTAATTCGCCATAAAAAGGCATTTGATTTGGCTACGGTAAAAGTGCCCATATATAAGGGTGCGAGTACCATTGAAGAAGAGAATTTTATGGATTTTGAGGCGGCAACTTATAATCTAGAAGGAGGCGGAATTGTAGAATCTAAACTGTCCAAAAGCGACATTTATAAGGAAAAGTATAATAGTTACTATGACTTTAGAAATTTCTCATTTACCAATGTTAAGGAGGGTAGCATCATTCAATACACTTATACTATCAAATCACCTTATTACAGTCATTTAAGAGAATGGAAGTTTCAAGATTATTACCCTGTTTTGTGGAGCCAGTATCAAGTGAGTATTCCTTCCATCTTTGACTTTTATATTCGGACGACAAAGCAAAAGCCTTTTTCAGTGGATAGTTTTTCGCTTAAATCGGCCTTTTATTCTGTAAGCGACGCGCATACCACCTCAGCTACACGCACGTATAATCTTACTGGAAATGACAGGGTGCATATTTGGGCAATGAAAGATGCACCAGCGTTAAAATCAGAACCATTTATTACTACAGCATCTAATTTCATAACGAAAGTTGAGTTTAATCTTCGTGCAATTGTTTATTCTGAATCCAACATAGAGAAAATAATGAAAGACTGGAAGGCAACTGCTAAAGATATTTTGAAAAAGGATGAGTATAAGTCCATTTACGAAAAGCACTCTTGGTTAAATGATGCCTTAACGGTGTCTCTAGAAAATAAATCAGACGTTGAGAAAGTGAAACTAATGTATGAGTATGTTAGAGATAATTTTTCCTGCAACGGTAATGAGTCCATTTGGCCATCTCAGTCAATCAAAGAAACATTCAATACCAAAACTGGAAATGTTGCAGCCATCAATTTACTATTAATGTCGTTGTTGCATAATAAAGGATACCTAGCAAAACCAGTAATACTAAGCACACGCGAAAACGGACGTTCCTTTAATTCAGCGGCTATTGTAGAAGAATACAATTACGTAGTGGCAAGTATAACCATAGATGGTAAGCAATATTTGCTGGATGCTTCACAGCCCAAACTTGGCTTTGGCATCATTGCCCCTGAATGCCTTAACGATGCGGGTAGGTTGATTGATGAAGACAAGCCCTTATTTGTACCCATGTCTGCCGATTCGGTTTTCGAGAGAAAATATTCCTCTATGGTTATTTCTGCCGATACAATCAACCATCTCTCTGGCTCTTATTTTTCCAATCTTGGCAGTATGGAGTCTTTACAGCTTAGAAGAAGGCTCGCTAAAGAAAAAAAGGCTGACATTATTAATTCAGTGGCAACTTCCTCTGAAAAGATGGATATAGAAGACTTTTCTTTCGATATGGTTGATAGTTATGATGATCCTTTGGTTATTCGGTATATGGTAAATGTAAAACTTGAGGGTGAGGATATTCTTTACTTTAATCCCATGTTTAACGCAAGCATCAGGGATAATCCTTTTCATGCAGCGGAGCGTTTTTTTCCGGTAGAAATGCCAAGTAAAATTGATGATACTTATACCTTGGAAATGGAGGTGCCCAAAGGATACGAAATTGATGAGTTGCCTAAATCGGTAAGGGTGATGTATAATGAAAATGAGGGCATGTTTGAGTATATCGTACTTAAAACGAAAACATCAGTTCAATTAAAGTGTAGGCTGGTGTTTTATAAAGCCAACTTTTTAGCCGAAGACTATGCATCGCTAAGAGATTTCTATGGCATGATTGTGAAAAAAGAAGCGGAACATTTTGTGTTTAAAAAAATAAAAAAATGAGAGTACTTATATTCCTAATGGTGTTGTTAACTGGTTCTTGCTGCTTTTCGCAAGAATATAGTATAGCTAAAATGCCGTCCAACCTTACAGAAAACGCTGATGCAGTAAAGCGTTTTGAAGAATTTCATGTACAAATTAAAAGCATTAAACACGCTGTTATCAAACACAAATGGGCCATTACTATTTTGAATCAAGCCGGGGACGAGTATGCTTTTTACAAGAGTCAATACAGTAAATTGTACTCATTGAGCGATATTGGTGGTAAACTCTTTGACCAAAATGGGGTACAAATAAAGAAAATTAGGAAAAAAGAAATCGGCGATGTAACAGGCTCGGGCGAACATGATTTAATTACTGACTCACGAATAAAATACTTTAGTTTCCATTGCAATAAGTATCCCTACACAGTTGAGTTTGAAGATGAGTTATCGTTAGATGGCATTTTTTTCTTGCCCACTTGGATGCCGATGTCGGGTGTTGAGAATTTTTCGGTAGAACAAAGCAAGTTTATTGTAGAAACACCTGTTGACTACCAACTGAGGTATAAGCAAAAAAACTACCCAAACAAACCACTAATTGAACAACAAAATGGCGTAATTACCTACACTTGGGAGGTGCAACACCAATTGCCATTGTCAAAAGAATTATTTCGACCCAATGCCGATGAGTTGCTCACCACGGTTTCCATAGCCCCTACGTTATTTTCTTTTGGGGGTTATTCTGGCGACATGAGTACTTGGGAAGGTTTTGGGAAGTTTATTCTTGCATTAAATGAGAACAGGCATATACTCCCACCCTCGATTCAACAACAAGTGCATCAATTAACCGACCATTTAACCACAACTGCTGAAAAAGTGGCTGTATTGTATCAATATCTGCAACAAAACACCCGTTACATCAGCATCCAAATAGGCATTGGTGGGTGGCAACCGTTGGAAGCAAAGTTTGTGGCAGAAAAGAAATTCGGTGACTGTAAAGCCTTATCCAACTTTATGGTTAGCCTTTTGAAAGAAGCAGGCATCAAGGCGCATTATGTGCTAATACCTGCTGGCGACACCTATCGACCTATAAACGAGGATTTTCCTGCTTCTAGTTTTAATCATGTTATTGCCTGTGTACCTACCAATAAGGATACAATTTGGCTAGAATGTACAAGCCAAACAGTTAGCCCCGGGTTTTTAGGGTCATTTACGGGCAATAGAAAAGCGTTAATGATTACGGATAATGGAGGAAAAATAGTGACCACACCACAATATTCTGCCGAGGAAAATACACTCCAGCGAACTATAATTGCCACTATAGACGAGGAAGGAACGCTGGCGGCAAACGTAACCACCAATTATACCGGACTTGAACAAGAGGAGGCACATCACCAATTTAAGTATAGTTCAAAAGAGGAACAAATAGCTCATTACAATCGCGCCTATGATATTGGCACATACCAGATTGAGCAAATAGACTTTAAAGAAACAAGGGCCGTTGTACCCAAGATGGAAGAAAGTTTTACACTAAAAGCTGCCAATTTTGGCTCCATTACGGGCAAGCGCATGTTTGTACAACCTAATTTTTTAAGTAAAACGGCAAGACTGCCAGAGCGTAAACATCGACTATCTGACATCGTTTACCCCTATTCTTATGTACATACCGATAGTATAATCATTCATCTGCCGAAGAATTACACCTTAGAGTCTATGCCCAAAAACATAAAGATCTCCAATCAATTTGGGCAGTTTTATGTCAGCTATTTGTTTAATGACAACAGCATTAAGCTGATAAGAACCTATAAAAGAAATGAGGGCCGTTTCCCAGCATCTGATTATGAAGCCTTTGCAAAATTTTATGAACAGATGAATAGAGGAGACTTGGATAAGTTGGTGTTGGTGAAATAGTGGGTGGGAAAAAGAAAGCATAAACAAGAAGGGACTTAACGGCCATCGAAAATGACTGCCGTAAAAAAACTACGGAACATAGTTTATTGTTTCTTACTCTTGCAGTCAATAAAATAGAAATTGTGCTTACCAGATTTTCCGTAACAAATTTTAAAGGATTTCACACAGAATTTGTTTTTGATTTACAAGAAACCAATAACTATTCTTTTAATAGTGAGTGTATTAAGAACGGAGTGGTTAACAATGCATTGATATATGGGCATAATGGTGTTGGAAAATCTAATCTTGGAATTGCCATTTTTGATATTGTAGGGCATTTAACAGATAAAGAAAGCAATGATTCTGTTTACACCAATTACCTAAATGCCTATAGCGAATTAAGCGAAGCCACCTTCCATTACGAATTTGTTTTTGAAGGGAATAAGGTAATTTACGAGTATAAAAAAACTAATTTTAAGACCATTGTTACGGAAAACTTTTTTGTAAATGGTGTTGAATTAGCGTCTATTGATAGAAGAAAAAATGATGAAGCAACCTTTCAATTTGAGGGAACAGAAAGCTTAAAAAGAGAATTGACCAATAGAAACCTATCCCTTCTAAAGTATGTGTTTAATAATTCTGTACTAAGCGACACAGTAGAAAATAAAACGTTCAATCGATTTTTTAAGTTTGTGGAGGGGATGCTCTTTTTTAGATCTCTACAAGGAAATATGTATTTAGGACTTGAAAGTGGAATACGAGATATTGGGGAGTATATTATTAGTCAAGGTAAAATTCTAGATTTTCAATCGTTTTTGAATAAAGCTGAAATTGAGTGTAAATTATCAATAGCAAAAGAGGCTGACCAAGATATACTTGTCTTCGATTTTAACGGTAAGCTTATACCTTTTTATGTAATTGCATCTCAAGGAACAAAGTCATTGTCGCTATTTTATTTTTGGTTATTGAAAGTGAAAGAGGATTCTAAAGTTTCCTTTCTTTTTATTGATGAATTTGATGCATTTTACCACCATGAATTATCTGCACTCATTGTAGATGAACTTAAAAAAACAGGGGTTCAATTTGTATTAACCACCCATAACACTTCCATTATTACCAATGATTTGTTGAGGCCAGACTGCTATTTTTTGATGAACAAAAGCCAAATCCGCTCATTGGCCAAACGCACTTCGAAAGAATTGAGAGCGGCACACAATATTGAGAAAATGTATAAAGCAGGTGCATTTAATGGCTAACCATATTCTATTTGTGTTTGAAGGGGAGCGTACCGAAAAACAGATTGTGGTCAACCTCACCCAATACTTTCTGAATGAACAGGCTGAAAAAACATTGGTACTATGTGCCTACTGCAACGATTTATACGAATTGCACAAAGAAATAGCCAATGATGATGATGTAGATACCTTTTCACTGCTGAAAGAAATACCCTTTAATAAGCATCTTTTGGCAACATACAAGCGAAATGATTTTGCCGAGATTTATCTATTCTTTGATTATGACGGACATGATTCAATTGCAACCGACGATAAAATTCAACAAGTATTGGCATTCTTTCAAGAGGAAACAGAAAGAGGAAAATTGTTTATTAGCTACCCAATGGTAGAAGCATTAAAGCATGTTTCGGAAAAAATTGATTTCAAAGCATTGAAAGTGAAAGCGAAAGAAAATATTGGATACAAGCAAATCGTAGGGAAAGAAAGTAGCTACCAACAAATAAAGAAATATAATTTGAACACATGGAAGCACTTAATTCAGCTACACCTCTGTAAACTGAACCATATTGTAAACGAGCAATTTTGTTTACCGAATAAATTAATAACCCAATCTGAGATTTTTGAATGGCAGCTTGAACGGTACATAAAAATAGATGAAACAGTTGCGGTACTAAGTGCTTTTCCTGTTTTTATCTTCGATTATTATGGTCATGAACATGTTATAACCTTACTTACTAGAGAGGAAGTGTAAACAAGTAACAAAACGTTTTTTTGTTTCCTTATTAATGGTAGGGTTTCTATTTCTAATAGAGATAAATGTAAGAAATAACCGTAAAGCTGTTTGGTTACTCATTATCCTAAGCTCATTAGCTTTTGTCAGCTCATTTTTTCACTTTGGTAATGGGTTTGTGCCAATTGTTTAATATTCCGACTACCGTAATTACCACATCGGGTAATTGGCCAATAAAAAAAACAAATCTTGTCAACGATCCGATTACCCGTTTACACCTTCAAACCCTCAGATTAAAGAAACAAATGCAAAGGATGAAGCATCCGAGGTGTCCGATAATGAAAACGAGACACAGAACACACCAAAAAGCTGTCAGATTGTCCACCCCAAGCGTCGAAACGTTCTCCCGTGTAGTCGGAACGTTCTCCCGTGCGGTCGGAATGTTCTCCCGGGTGGTCGGAACGTTCACCTCGTCGGCCAGATTGTCAGTTTCGGTGGTCGGAATGTTCTCCCGTGCGGTCGGAACGTTCTCCCGTGTGATTGGAATGTTCTCCCGTGTAGTCGGAATGTTCTCCCGGGTGGTTGGAATGTTCTCCCGTGCGGTCGAAACGTTCTCCCGTGTGATTGGAATGTTCTCCCGTGCGGTCGGAATGTTCTCCTACAGAGTCGGAAGGTTTACCCTTGTGTTCGGAAGATTCTCCTACACGGTCGGAAGGTTCTCTCAGAAAGTTGGAAAGGGCAAACTACTTATAGAAAAGAAGTACATTAATATTCACTTGTTTTGCTGTAATTAGCTGCTGAATTAACTCCAACTATTACCGTATTATCCCAGCTGGTGCGAGCATGCTGCTCGTACCCTTCGCTAAGTTCTTCGCTGTATGTCAAGTTTAGCAAATTAAGCCCCGACTTTTCTGCAAAAGATAGTCGGGGCTTTTTGTGTAGTAGAACCCCCCTGCTGGTGCGAGCGTGTCGCTCGTACCCTCCGCTATGTTCTTCGCTTAATTTCAAGTTTAGCAAATTAAGCCCCGACTTTTCTGCAAAAGAAAAGCAGGGCTTTTTGTGTAGTAGAACCTACTTGCTAACATGTTCCTGAGGGAATGTTGCCTAATCAAAATATTGGGATGTTTGAATCCTTCTCATGAGCAAATGCACAGCAAGTGCCATACACAACGGTTAAAGCGTTTTATATATTTTGCACACACTTATTTTTGCTAAAAAATTTTATGGAATCAACATTTATACTAAAACCAGAAGAACTTAACAGTGATTTTTTAAATACTTTGAAAAGATTGTTTAAAAACAGTCCTCAATTACAAATTTCTGTTTCTACTTCTGAAGACTTTGGTTTGTTGCAATCGGAAACCGTTCAACAACAATTGGAAAGAATAGAAAAATGTTTTGTAGAAGTAGAAGCGAAAAAGAATATCATTTCATTTTCTGAAAACGAGTTAGACCAAATAATTCTAGAAAAATTATAGTGATAAAGCAATTTGTCTTTCATAAAGATGCTTTTGAAGATTTTACAAATTGGGCAATTGTCAATAAAAAAACTTTTTAAACGTATTGCTGAATTGTTGAAAGACATTAGCAGAAGTCCATACGAAGGAAAAGGAAAACCCGAATTGTTAAAGCATAATTTGCAGGGTTGCTGGAGTAGAAGAATTACGGATGAACACAGATTGATTTATAGAATTATATCGGGGAAGGAAATATTGAAATCATTAGCTGTAAAGGACACTATAGCTGATTTTAGGAATCACTTTTTACATGCTGCATTAAATGCTGGGCAAATCACGCTCCACCATTTCTGTTTAAGAAAAGAAACACACTTAGCTATAACTATTTCTGTAGCTAAAATCTTTACAGCGTTAGCAATACCTTTTTTATTTCTTTAAATCTCGTCCAAGGAATAAAATGATTAGCCCCTTGCAATGTGAGGGTGTCCAATTGTTGAGCGTTAACAAATGCTTTTGCGCCAAAAGCGAGGTTACCATAATCCACCAAGGGGTCTTTATCACCATGTATTATGTGTACGGGGCAAGTGATTTTGGCAAAATGTGGTTGTAATTCAATAAGGTCATGCTTTAAATACCATAGTTCGTCATTGGCAGGGCGCAAAGCACCGGGGAGTAAAAATTTAAGAGGATTATTCATCAAAAGAGGTCGCCATAATTCTGGCTTTTCAAGCGAAGCATCAATAGCACCTGCAAGAATCACCAGCGCATTAATAGCATTGGGATTGTCGGCAGCCAATTGAACAATTAAAGGGCCACCCAAAGAATGCCCAACTAAATAAACGGGTTGATGATTTTGAATGGCTTTTAGTAAAGGAGAGATGTAATAAGATTCCTCTTTTAGGTTAAGTGCATCACCAAAGTTGCTGTATCCAAAACCTGGTCTATCAATAGCAATCATGCGGTATTTATGCAGCAAATCCGCATCTTTTAGATAGTCTTTAAACGCATCCCAACTGCCAGGGCTTCCATGAACGAACAAAATAGTTGGAAAATTTTCATTTCCTGTGGATACATAATGTAGCTGTCGATCCTCCGTTTTTAGTGTTTTAATAGAGAGCGAAACGCCAGCTTTGGTAAACTCCTCCCTTGCTGTTGTATCCGTCATGCGAAGCTTTAAACAGCTTTGAGCAAGAATTACCCAAAGCAAAAGGAGGATGGAGATGATAAGAATTGATTTCATGAGATTATTATTTGTCTGCCATAAGTTGAATACAAAGTCTTATTGGAAGGTGGGTGAAGAAAGGCTAAAAGAGAAGGGCTTACTGTTATGCAAAAGAAAATTTTGCAAAGACTATATTTGAAGCGCAACTAAATAGATGTAATCATAACCGAAGGAAAAAATAAGGAACGATGAAATTAGTATCACTCCAATTAGAAGATAAAACGTACCAAGATGCCACAGAAATAACATCAAAGATGCAGGTGGCAACTGATAGCTATATTAATGAGGCTATTAGTTTGTATAATAAATTCAATAGTCGTCGTTTACTTAAAGCACAGTTAACAAAAGAGTCAAAAGACACTTGGGAAGATGCTAAGGAAATTTTATTGGAGTTCGAGCAGTTAATGGATGCCAATGAAACAGTTTGAAATTTGGTTGGCAGATTTAAACCCAACGATTGGAACTGAGCCTGGAAAAACCAGACCAGTTGTAATCATCCAAACAGATTTGCTGAATGCTACACATCCATCTACCTTAATCTGCCCAATTACCACGAACGTTAAACCATCAATATCATTACTAAGAGTACATCTTGACAAAAACCAACTCCATAAGCCCAGCGATATTTTGGTTGATCAAATTAGAGCTATAGACAACGTTAGATTTATCAAACGACTTGGAAAGCTTAACTCGCAACAAATTTCCACGCTCAAGAATAATATTAAAATAGTACTTGACTTGTAAAGCAAAACAAATGATTAACCCCTTTTGCTTGATAAGTTGAAAGACTTTGGTATCATTCGCAATAGTCTCGGGAAAAATGAGTTGGAATTGAGATAATGAAATTGAAAAAAGGAAGGAAAAAAAATTGATTTTAAAAATAGCGCCATTCAAGTATTAACCCAATAGTTCTTCCACCAATCAAAGTTTTAATCTTCTACAAAAAAGCATCCCAACAATAGGTTCAATTTCCTTAGAAGCTGTAAATCCAAATTCACCCCATCATGTGCATCTCGCAATCGGCAGAGTGCTACTTATAACCATTTATCGATACGGTTACCAGCCTTTGGCACAATACCTTGTACTTTGCGCCCTCGTTTTCGTGTGAGAATTACTTCCTGCTTTAGCATAAAAGCGCAAATAATTACTACACACCTTTTTCTAAATAATCAATTTACAATACTGAAGTATGGAGAAGAAAGATGCTAGGCGTGAACAGGCATTAGAATATCACGCAATGGGCCGCCCAGGCAAAATTGAAGTAATACCTACTAAAGAAGCAAAGACCCAAAGGGATTTGAGCCTTGCGTACAGTCCAGGAGTGGCAGCTCCATGCATGGAAATATTCAACAATCCAGAAGATGTATATAAATACACCGCTAAAGGCAATCTGGTAGCAGTTATTAGTAATGGAACAGCCGTACTAGGTTTGGGCGATATAGGCCCAGAGGCAGGAAAACCCGTTATGGAAGGAAAGGGTGTCTTGTTCAAAATATTTGCCGACATAGATGTATTTGACATAGAAATCAATGAAAAAGATCCTGAAAAATTCGTACAAATAGTAAAAGCACTGGAACCCACTTTCGGAGGAATCAATCTGGAAGACATCAAAAGTCCTGAATGTTTCTATATAGAAGAGAAACTAAAAGAGCAACTGAAAATACCCGTGATGCACGACGATCAGCATGGAACGGCCATCATCAGCTCGGCTGCCTTGTTGAACGCATTAGAAATACAAGGAAAAAAAATTGAGGACGCTCGCTTTGTAGTAAACGGTGCAGGTGCAGCGTCCATTTCTTGTTGCAAACTCTATGTTGCACTTGGAGCGAGTCCTAGTAATTTTTTAATGTTTGATAGCAAAGGGATTATCCATGTTGGAAGGGAAAACCTTGCAGATAACAAAAAGATTTTTGCTGCGCAACGTAGCGATTGGACTTTCGAGTCGGCATTTGTAGATGCGGATGTCTTTATCGGCCTAAGCGTTCCAAATGTGGTAACAACAGAAATGCTCAAAAGCATGGCACCAAACCCCATTGTTTTTGCTATGGCCAATCCAGATCCAGAAGTAACGTATGAAATTGCTTTGGCTGCAAGAACAGATATTATTATGGCCACGGGCAGAAGCGATTATCCCAATCAAGTGAATAATGTGCTTGGCTTTCCTTATATATTTAGGGGTGCATTAGACGTGCGAGCTACAACCATAAACGAGGCCATGAAATTGGCAGCCGTTAAAGCCCTTGCCGAATTGGCAAAAACACCAGTTCCCGACATTGTGAATATGGCTTATAACCAAAAAACAATTGTTTTTGGCAATGAATATATCATACCAAAACCTTTGGACCCAAGGTTGCTCAGCACAGTAGCACCAGCAGTAGCTCAAGCCGCAATAGATAGCGGGGTGGCACAAAAAGTCATCACCAATTGGGATGCCTACAAAGTAGAACTAAACAAACGCTTAGGATTAGACAACCAATTATTGAGGGCAATGGGTGGAAAAGCCAGGAAAGAACCTAAACGATTGGTATTTGCTGAAGCAGATAATGTGAAAATATTAAAAGCAGCAAGTATTGTTTACGATGAAGGTGTGGCATATCCTATTCTATTAGGTGATGAAAATAAAATCAAAGCTTTAGCAGAAGAAAATGATATTGACATTTCTGAAATGGCCATTATTAATCCTAGAAACCCAGCGAACGAAGAAAAAAGAGCTTTTTTCGGAGAGTTATTCTTCAAGAAAAGAAACAGAAAGGGCATCAACCAATATGAGAGTCATAAGATAATGAAAGACAGAAATCACTTTGGCTGTATGATGGTGGAAACTGGCGATGCCGATGCGATGATCAGTGGTCTTACCCGCAACTATGCCGATGCTATCCGTCCAGCACTTAACATCATTGGAACCGAAGAGGGGGTGAAAAAAATTGCTGGAATGTATATGCTAATCACTAAAAAAGGACCCATCTTTTTGGCAGATACAACCATTAATTTCAATCCCACTGCTGAAGAACTAGCAGATATTGCAGCCATGGTAGCCAAAGAAGTTAGGCATTTAAATATCATTCCACGTATTGCCATGTTGAGCTACAGCAATTTTGGCAGCAGTAATGGCGAAGAAGCAACCTTAGTGGCAAGGGCTACTAAGCTGGTAAAGCAACAATATCCTTCGCTTATAATTGATGGCGAAATGCAGGCAAGCCTAGCCTTTAACAACGAAATATTAAAAGACAACTTTCCATTCAGCGAATTGGTAGATCAAGATGTTAATGTACTCATTTTCTCAAATCTTACTGCTGGTAACATTGCCTACAACATGATGAAGGAAATTGGTGGTGCCGATGCCATTGGTCCTATTCTTTTGGGCATAAAAAAGCCAGTACATGTGTTACAATTAGGAAGTACAGTGAGGAATATAGTGAACATGGCACTTGTAGCAGTGGTAGATGCCCAATTAAAATCTAAAACAGATACAGAAGCCGCAGTAAACAAAACCGAATGGTGGGGTAAACTAAAGGCAAAGAAAAAATAATCCCACTTTAGCTTTTAATGCTGTTGCATATCCAAAATAAATAACAAAGGTTGTTTTCCGATAAAAGCAACCTTTGTTATTTAATGATAAGACCAAACGCTTCAATCAATCTGAATCCTACTTTTATAGCATAGTTAAAACACTGCTTAAATGCCAATGAAAAGTAGAAATTTTAAAATTATAACCCATTGTTTAAGTAGGATACTATATTTGTGTCAAAATTTAAAATTATGAGTTTACGTCTAGGTGATATTGCGCCAAATTTTAAGGCCAAAACTTCCATTGGGGAGATTGATTTTCATGAGTATTTAGGGAATAGTTGGGGAATCCTTTTTTCCCATCCTGCAGATTTTACTCCAGTATGTACAACCGAGCTTGGTAAAACTGCTCTACTTAGTGGTGAATTTGAAAAACGCAATGTGAAAGTACTTGCCCTTAGTGTTGATAGTGTAGAAAGCCATAGCAAATGGATTGGTGACATTAATGAAACCCAACACACAACGGTAAATTTTCCAATTATTGCAGATGAATCTAAAGAAGTGGCCAACCTTTATGACATGATTCATCCTAATGCCTCTGAAACTTTTACAGTAAGATCTTTATTTATTATCGGGCCAGATAAAAAAGTAAAGCTTTTTATTACTTACCCAGCATCTACTGGAAGAAACTTCAATGAAATTTTGAGGGTAATTGATAGTTTACAATTGACTGCAAACTACAGTGTAGCAACGCCAGCTAATTGGGAAGATGGCCAAGATGTAATTGTGGTACCGGCTATTAAAACAGAAGATGCCATTGCTAAATTTCCAAAAGGTGTAACAATCGTAAAACCGTATTTGCGATACACACCACAACCGAATAAAGATTAGCCCGGTTTAGTGTTCATTTTATCCTTCTAATTACAATTAAGGTTGACTCTATAATATGAGTCAACCTTTTTTATTTCCATAAGAGTTACACAATTTAATTAGAGTGTCCAGATATTAACCACCAAGTAGATAAAATAGAAGTTTACCGGCTTATGTTAATAAGCCAAGAGATGAGTCTACGGTTTTTATATAGTTTGATGATAAATCCTTTATCCAAAGATTGAAAAAAGCTCTTTAGAAATCCTACCAAATCTGAAGTCTTGAGTGCTTTCAGAATCTATATTGTATTACGACAAATGGAGCAAATTAAAAAGTGTTCTTGTCCAAAACATTTTTTAAACTGATGGAGAGTAATCAAATGCAGTAGTTAACATGTGCTACATTTTTTCGAGTTCAATAGTTATATAATTTATCAGCCCATTACTCATATAAACATTAATTACTCATTTTTTTGACCATTAAAAGAAAAAAATTTCACGCCGAAAACGGATAAAAAAACGGGAAACACTGGTAATTTATTGCTCATTCCAACTCTTAGAATAGTATCAAAATGGTTTGTTCTTGCTAGTATAATTTAAAACAGCAAAACAGGTATTTGTTAACGGTTGTTAATGTAGTATCGGTGAAAGTGCCAAACGCAGTAAATCGGAATATTATTTGTAGTATAAAGTCTGGTGTTTTAACGAGGTGGTGGAGAATGAATTTGCCTATATTTTTGTAAGAGATTACCTGAAAGGCATTGTGCGTTACGTGGGGTTATGCAGAAGCCTTAAAACAAACAACACTTCTCCTAAACAATCATAATCACATCGCTTGAACTTGTGAAAAAATATTAAACAACAAAAAGGGGTTATACAGCTTATAAGGCGTTGGTTTTTTAACTGACGCCTTCATTTTTTAAAGCATGTACCAAAAGCATCAGTTGACTTTAATTGGTAAAATCTAAAAAATACCTTACACTGCTAATACAACTTATTAGCAACTTACCTTCGTACCATGAAAGTTATCATAGCGCAGCAGAATTATCATATTGGCAATTTCGATTTTAATGTTCAGAAAATAATTTCAGCTATTGAAAGGGCTAAAAAAGAAAAGGCAGATTTAGTAGTTTTCAGTGAAATGTGCGTGTGTGGTTATCCTGCAAGAGACTTTGTAGAATTCGATGATTTTATCCAGAAATGCTACGAATCAATTGACTTAATAAAACAACACGCAACTGATATCGGCGTAATTATTGGATCGCCTAGTATTAATAAGCTGGGTAAAGGAAAGCACTTGTTTAACGCAGCTTTTTTGCTCTATAACCAGACAATTCAAGCAGAAATTCATAAAACCCTCTTACCTACTTACGATGTGTTTGATGAGTACAGATATTTTGAGCCTGCGTATGAATGGAAAATACTACCCTTTAAAGGTTGGCGAATTGCCCTTACCATTTGCGAGGACATTTGGAATATCGGTACTAACCAAATCTACCGGGAGAGTCCAATGGATCAACTAATGTGTCAACAACCTGAGATCATGATTAACATCAGTGCCAGTCCATTCGATTATGTCCATGGTGAGGAAAGAAAAGAAGTAGTGAAGAATAATGCGTTAAAGTATCAATTACCCATTATATATTGCAATACGGTTGGTAGTCAAACAGAAATAGTTTTTGATGGGGGTTCGCTAGCATTTGACAAAAACGGTGAATCCTTACTTGAATTGCCTGCTTTTTTAGAAGCAGAGGCAGAAGTTACCGTCTCCAAAACAACTACTGGTATCGAATCATTATTTCTTGATAGTACACAAAATAGCTTTACTTATTTGCCTCAAAAGCTACAACCAACGCTAAATATTCATCTGATATATCAAGCTTTGATTTTAGGCATTAGAGACTATTTTAAAAAAATGGGATTTTCTAAAGCCATTTTGGGTAGTAGTGGTGGTATAGACTCAGCAGTTGTTTTAGCGTTAGCCTGTGATGCAATTGGTAGCGAACAAGTAACTGCTATTCTTATGCCCTCTCCTTATTCATCGGAGCATTCTGTACAAGATGCAGTACAATTGAGTAAAAACCTTGCTAACCCGTATGAAATCATCCCAATAGAATCTGTCTATACCGAATTTTTACAGACGCTTTCGCCCATTTTTAAGGACTTGCCATTTGGCTTGGCTGAAGAAAACATACAAAGCCGTACAAGAGGTAATTTACTAATGGCCATTGCCAATAAGTTTGGCTACATCCTGCTTAATACCTCTAACAAAAGTGAACTATCCACTGGTTATGGTACTCTTTATGGCGACATGGCTGGTGGACTTGGTGTTTTAGGAGATTGCTACAAATTGCAGGTTTATGCGCTAGCTCAGTACATAAATAGAGAAAAAGAAATTATCCCGAACAACATACTTAGTAAACCCCCAAGTGCTGAACTCCGACCAAATCAAAAGGACAGCGACAGCCTTCCTGATTATGAAATACTCGATAGTATTTTGTTTCAGTACATAGAAAGGCAGCAAAGTCCCTCAGGAATTAAAGCGATGGGTTTCGACGGCGCAGTGGTGGACAGAACCCTAAAGTTGGTGAATGTAAACGAGTATAAGCGGAATCAATTTTGTCCAATTATCAGGGTAAGCCCTAAGGCGTTTGGTGTGGGCAGAAGAATGCCAATAGTTGGAAAATATCTGAGTTAACATTTCTAGTCATTGAAACTAAAAATCATTGCAGTTTAGCAAATTGACGTCGAGGGTTTCATTCATTAAAACAGTCAACTGTAGCTAAATTAAAGTCCATTGTCATTTAGGAAGTTATATTCTGGCAGTGATTGCTTGCGGGAAATAAACAAGAAAAGGTCTAAGCAAATGATATTATTTACTTAGACCTTTATATTAAAGTGGCTACATAATTACTGTATTCCTATTATTTATGTACGATAAGTAATGGAACCTTGCTATGGAAAGCTAGTTTTTTGGTGTGATCATTAAAAATAGTTTCGATTAGACTATGGTATTTTGGTACCACAATGAGGATGTCAATATCTTGAGCAGCTGTAAAGTCAATAATATCATCCGTATAGTGTTCACTTTCAATGACGTGGAAAACAGGGTTATATTCCTTAAAGAGGGATTCCAATTTAATTTTCGCTGGGTGATTGTCAGCGGTAGTTTCATATGATTTGAGTAAGTGCAAAAAGGATAATTTAGTTGGGCCGTTGTTTAGGAATTTTTTCACCTCATTAATTGGGGTGTATTTTTCTACATCAGTAAAATCACTTAAGAAAGTGATTTTTTCAAAATGCTTAAACACAGCAGTTGAAGGAACAATTAAAACGGGGACTGTTACTTTTTTTGCAACACTTAGGGAATGACTACCTAAAAATGTTTCTTTAAATATACCACCACCAGCAATGCCCATAACAATTAAGTCAGGATGGGTAATCTTTGCCACTTCGGCTACACCGTCATTAACTGACGCTGCCCCCTGATAGGCTTCTATTTCAATTTGAGGAGGAATAACGCCTAGGGAATCAATAAAAATTTCTAAATTTTCCATGCTTTTTGCACGGTGTGGGCCAACGGTTGCCTCTTCGTCCAGCTCGCCAGTTGGTTTGTAAATGAGTACGGTTTCATAGAAGTGATAAAAGACAATTCTTGGGGCTCCAATAGCGATTGCCAAATTAATAGCAAAATGGCTTGCATTTTTGGAGGAACTAGAAAAATCAGTGGGAACAAGTATAGTATTCATAACTGAAAATTTTACTTACGTAAAGGTAGCAGAAAATTACTTGAACCTATTAACCGTTTATCACAAAAAATTAAAGAAACGTAGTGATTTTAATCATTTTACCGATTACTTTGATTCCTAGTTGTTAATTTTTTCATTTGGCAAAAGCAGAATAAGCAATTTACTTCCTTTTTAAAGCGAGCGGATGTAAGCATATACCTCTTCTAATGATTTTTTCAATTGCACGTTAGCATTTACTTTTTTCTTGTGGGACTGTACAAGTGTTCCAGAAATTAGAATCGTTGTGTCTATTAGTTTATTGGAGGCATTAACGATGAATTTTTCAAGGTTAAAATTATTAGCTACAGCAGTAAGGTGTACGTAAACAAAGTCAGGCTTCTTGATATTAACCACAAAGACAACGTCCTTCAAAGGAACATTGGCTCCTAAATACAAAACTTTGATACCATTTATCTTGAAAATGTATTGAAGAAAGAGTATACCTATTTCATGATACTCACCTTCTGGTAAAAACAACAATGCTGTTTTTTTAGGTGCAATAAGACCAGAAATATTGTCTATTGCAACGATTAATTTTTGCCTGATAATATTTGTAACAAGGTGTTCTTGAGCTGGATTGATATGATTGGTTTGCCATAGCATCCCTATTTTTTCTAAAAAAGAAAAAACAATAATTGTAATTGTTTTTTCAATTCCCATATCAATGATAAATCTGTCGAGTGTGGTTTCAAAATCATCGACCCTTAGATCCACCATATAATGAATCAAATCGTTGATAATCCTTTCTTGTTGAGCTTGGGATTGGGAAAGCAACAATATTCTTTCGCGCATTTCTCCAGTACTCATTCTGTCAATGTGCGATATCTTATACCCATACCTGTTTAATAACGAGATGTTAAGTACTGTTTTTAATTCGTCGTTAGTATAATAACGAATATTGGTATCTGTCCTTTGTGGTTTTAGAAAGCTGTACCGTTGTTCCCAAATTCTGATGGTGTGAGCCTTTATGCCAGAAAGTATTTCTAAATCTTTGATTGTAAAAGCATTCATGGAGATACCAACAATAGCAGTAGTAAAAGGTTTTCTAAGCTAAAACTTTGTAAAAAATAGTTACAACCAGACAGGGCTGTATAAAAGCAAAAAAGCTGTAAGCATTCCCAAATCGGAGAATGCTTACAGCTTTTAAAAAAGTGAAAACGGTAAAATTATTTACCCGAAATTTTTATGTTGTCAATTTGCCAAGTTGTTGTTTTGGTTGCTCCTGATACATCAGAACCTTCGTATTTAAATGCTATGTAAGCTGTTCCTGAAAAACTACTTAGAATAATATTTCCTGATGGTGTAAAATTAGTAGCATATCCAGACGCTGGGCCTGAAGATAAAGCTGCTTGTGATGTTAGGTCTGTCCAAGTTACGCCACTTGCCCAAGGATTGCCAGAGCCAGTGTAGTTGGTGGAAATCAATACTTTTAAAGTAGCACCGTTATCAAATCCTGTTTTTGTGTCGAAAGTAAGGGTATCATTTGCAGTACCATTTAGGTTAACACCTTTGGTAACCAACCAAGAGATGACGCTTGCTTCTTTGGAACTAAATGCAGTTATTTGAGCATATTTATTACTGCTAAAAGTAGCTGTAGCAAACTTTTTAGTACCAGCTTCTGAAAGGTTTGACCAATTAGCAATATTAATAGTTGCTTTATCAGTTGTTGATTCGAAATCTTCAACCAATAAACCAGCCCCAGGATTTCCGCCTGACCCTTGGCCAGTTGTATCTTTTACTGCTATCCCTACACCACCAACGATATCTTCAGGTGTTCTAATGATTAATTGTGTTCCGCCAGTGGTTGAATTGGTATTTACAGAAACATACCCTGTAACCGAAGTGGCAGTGGCTGGTACATTAGGATATCCAAGTGTTGTTCTGATATAGGATTCTAAAGAACCAGTAGCATCAGTTAACTTATAGGTAGTCCCACCCGCATTGGATGAAAAAATACTTATCTTAACGTTGCTGATGGTGGCTACGGTTGAAGACCAATTGTTTTTGTTTGAAATAATGGCAGTATCATTAGTAATCCGTGGGGTAATAGTTGCGTTTGTGCCAGTAACAGTAAATGTTGCTGCATTATTAATTTGCAAGTCTCCGCTAAATGTGGTTATGGACAAACCAGAAATATCAATTTTCACTTTGTCGTTTAATAAGAAATAGCCATTGTTACCTGTACTAAATCTTACTTGAATTCCTTGGCCACCTTCATTTTGTATGCGATAATTTCCAGCAGCTTCATTGGCAGTATTAGAAACAACAACTCCCTCAATAGCTGTATTAGCAGGAATGGTAGCTCCAGAACCTAATGCTCTAATTTCTTGAATTGGCTTTACTACTACATTTTGTTTAACGCTTCCGCAACGTTCACTATAAAATTTTACATCACTTGTATCTCTAATGATTAGCTGCTTAGTTGGGGTGCCAGTGCCGCTTTGAAAGATAGTATAGATTGCGACAACAGAACCATTGCCTTGGGGTACCCTTGTGCCAGCAAAGTTTGAGTAGCCGCTTGTTCTGATAATAATGCTATTAGAAGAGGTACAATTGTTTTGAATGGTAACATTTTGAGTAGACTTATTTGCAGATACATCTGCATATGTTTTAAACAACTCGGAAGTTGCAAATTGAAAACTATCCAATTGAATCAACATGCACTGGTAACTGTTATTTAAACCTGCTACCGTTACTACTTTAGGTACTACAGGCAAATTGAACTTTCCGCCAACTACATAATTCTTTAATTGAGCTGAAGGGATTCCAGAAAGTGAGGTTGCACCGTTAGAAACTGTTTTCAATCCAAGCTTAATCATACCAGATTCATTAGCCAAATACAAGCCTTTACAATGAACATAAACCTCTCTTCCAATCGGGAAGCTATTGTACAATCCTGTTCCGTCAATTTCAATATCAATGGCACCAGTGCTATCTTGTATGTATAGGGTTTTATAAATATTTCCACTTTTATCGTTGGCAACAACTACCCCTTTGATGATTGCCGTATCGCTTGTTATCAAAGAATATCCACCATTTGCAGGGGCGGTTTGTTTAAATGCCTCAATGGTCATTCTTGCCGTATCCGTAGTTACTTCAACATAACTAGGTGGTTCATCAAATTTTTTGTTACAGGCATTGAAAATGAATGCAAAACAAGTCATTGCTACTAGCAATGCTGAAAGGAGAACTTTATTTTTTTTCATGAGCGATTTTTATAAAAATAAAAAATTTAATTGTAGTTAGAACCTAATGGAGATACCTAAATAGTAGGTAGTGCCGTATGAGTAAATATATTTTGATGGAAATTTATTGGCGTTTCTACCAGCAAAGTCAAAACGTAGCTGTTCAAACCCACCCGTTCTGATGTTTTGGTTGTTCAAAATATTGTTAACCCCTAAATTGAAACCAACAAAAGTGTTTTTCTTCAAACCCAATGTTCTGGGTACTTTCCATGAATAATGTGCAAAAAAATCGATGGAGTATTGTGCTGCCAATTGCTCTTGATCAAGAATTTGGCTCCAATTAGTTCCTTTATAATCTAGCCCATCTACTGCACCACGAGTACGACGGATGGGATTGATGTCCACCCACATTTGATCGAAATAATTACCAGTTAATCCTACAGACCAATAGTTTCTAGAACGATAAGTTATACCTAAAGAATACGCCTCTTGTGGTGTACCTGCCACTCGATAGTTCTGGTTATAAATGGTGTCTCTCCCAAGTAAATCTTGCGTATTATCTAAAGTAGTAACTGCAAATTGTCTGCTATTATAGTAATAACGACCAATGGCAGCCGCACCATCTATACTGATTTCTCTGGTTACTTTAGCATCAAACCCTAACTCTCCACCAAAATGTAGTTTACTAATGTTTCTAAGTGCATAGTTTACAAAGTTTCGATATTGGTCATCATAAAATGATTTCACATCCATTTGGTCTTTAAACTCTGTGTAATAACCACTCACCCTCATTTTAAGTATGGGCGTATTGAGCATGTATCCAGCATCGACTGTTTTTATGGTTTCGCTAGTAACGCTAGCCTGTTGAGAATTTCTTGTTCTGGCGGATAAAAACACATTGTCAAACATCGGCGGCCTAGTGATATAGGCTGCATTGCCATAAACGTAATGGCGGTTGTTGAATTTGTAAGTAAGCCCGCCCTTGAGGGAAAGATTATTAAATTGGTTAGTTGCCGAAGGGCCGTAAGAATTAGTAGGGAAAAGGCCGTTGCGTACATTTCCTATTCGTTTAAATTCGGTGTGGGATGCTTCGCCAGCAACAAATACTTCTAATTTTCTGAAGTTGAAAACTGCTTGATTCCATACTGAGGATTTGATAATATTGATGTTGTAGTCATAACCATACCTGTCCCCTTTTTTTACAATCCTGTTGGGATTATCCAAATCATACTGCCTTACGATATCGTCTGAGCCAAAATCTCTTTCAGCAAATTGATTCCAGTTCATGATATAATCTCCTCCAAGCAGGTCAATTACTTTTTGATAGTAATTGTTCAACTGAGTTTGTACATTAAAACCTGCTGTGTAATCTATCCACTTATGGAATTGGGTATTGTAAGTAACATTAAAGGTTACTCGTTTTGTATTGGTTACCCTTTCGGTCTGTACATAGCTAGAGCGACGACCCGTGAAGCCAAAGTTAGTTTCAACATTGTTTCTATTTGCGTTGTACAAAGCAGCCCAGTTTATTTGGCTAACGCTTGGGTCATTCTTGAATGTTTCGCTTACAGTTGCTGCAATACTTGGGTCTAAGGCATAGCTAGGTAAATAGCGGTAATAATCTGGGCGCGGATCTGCTGAGTTGAACCAATCTAATCCTGTAGCTCCCCTTTCTCCAAAAGAAAGCCCTACTGCCGATACCAATGTGGAAACACTGTTAATCCGATGGTCGTGGGTTAAAATAATATAAGGTTGGTTGGTTTTTGCCAGGTTGGCGTTACGTTTTTTGCCATTTTGATAGCCCCAGTTGGGATTATAATAATTATCGCCAGTAATTTTCCTTACTTCATCTACTACTGCGCCTTGTTTACCACTTTCAGTGGGGGCGTTAAAAATAACTAATGATAATAAGGAATTAGGGCTAATCTGTTTGTCAATTCCTAAGAAATAACTCCAACCGTTGTAATAGGTACCAGGCGTATATCCTTCATCTGCCCAACGCCTGCTTCCGCTTACGGTGAATGCCCATCCTTTACTGTTTAAGCCTGTACTGTAAGAGGCGGCCCAACGGTGGGTGTAGGTACGGTTTGAAAAAGCATACCCTAGTTGTGTTTGCTTTCTTTGTTTGCTTGCCCTAGTGTCTATACTAATATTACTACCGATATCGCCAAAAGAAAAAGTATTGTGCCTTAAACCAATGGATAAATTTCGGCGACGCATCACATCATTTAAACCACCCCAAAGTCCAAAGGGTGTAAACCCATTGTCTAAGTTTTCCATTGGGATACCATTTATATAGGTTCCGAAATTGTCCCCATCATAGCCCCTAACTCTAAATCGTACTGCATTGAAATTAAAGTTAACCACAGAAAAAAATGGGTCACGACCAGCACCAAGGGTAGAGGAAATATTTTGTGTACTTCCATCACTAATATCGTCTTCATCCAATGATATAACAGGGATATTTTCGGCAAGATTGGATTTTAGTTCTTCAGTTAACGAACTATCAATGCCCAAAGGAATAGTATCCTTCAAGCTTTTCTTTGCTACCTGTCCAAATGCAACGTGAATTGCACCAGACATGAATAGCAAACACATCAGTTTCCTCATAAATTAAGTTAATTAATCGTGGCGAATGTATAGAAGCTGCACTATAGTGCTTGGCATTTAATTAATGGTAATGATTTAATAACAAGACAATTCACCGAAATAGCCAAAAAGGAGCTATAAAAACCGATAATGGCTAGTACACTGTCCTTCTCATTAGTACAAAGTTTCTTCAATTTGCTTAAAACCTTCTTGGGCTGGCAATTGATGCCAAAGGATTTTATAAATGGTGGTTGCAATGGGGATGTTTGCGTCTAAGGTTTGATTCGTATGGAATATACATTTACTTGCATTGTATCCTTCGGCCACCATGTTTAGTTCTAGCTGTGCCGCTTTTACGCTGTAGCCCTTCCCTATCATGTTGCCAAACGTTCTGTTTCTGCTGTACAAGGAATAACAAGTAACTAAAAGGTCGCCGAGGTAAACGGAAGAGGAATAATTGATACTTCTTTGTTCTTCTAGTGATTCTTTATCCCACACCAATTTTTTGCAGAAACTTGTCATTTCGTTGGCACAGTTGGCTATGTACACGCTCAAAAAGTTATCGCCATACTCCAAACCATGTGCAATACCTGCACCTAGTGCGTAAATGTTTTTTAATACCGCGGCATATTGAACGCCCAATATGTCGTGATTAACCTTTGTATTGATGTAGTCTGTTTTGAAATAACTGGCAATATTGGCTGCCAATGTTTCATTTATTCCTGAAAACGTGAGGTAAGACAGTTTTTCTGCGGCCACCTCTTCGGCATGGCAGGGACCAAGAACCGAGTAATAATCAGCAATAGAAACATGGAATTGCTTAGACAAATAGGTATTGAGCAACTGGTTGGTCGATGGAAGTATGCCCTTGATGGCCGACACAATTTTCTTTCCTTTAAAAACATCTTTGGGTAGATTTTCTAGTGCATCAATCGCATAAGCCGATGGCACAGCAATAATGAGTACATCCGAATGTTTGATTACTTCCTCCACTTGGCAAGTGAGTATCAATTGATTGGTATTAAAATACGCCGCCCCTAGATAATGTGGATTATGCCTCCGCTTTTTAATAGTGGACATGGTGTCTTTGTTTCTTATCCACCAATAAATGGTATTGCCATTATCCGTTAGTATTTTGGCCAATGCGGTTGCCCAGCTTCCACTTCCTATGATTCCAAATTGCATTGCACGAGAGTTTTTAGTTTTTAGTTTTCTTGGCGGGGCGCAAATTGAATTATTTGACCCAGTATCTTAATGATATAATTCTACAGGAAAGATGGATACGCGAAAAATCGGGTAGATATGAAGTTGTTGTGTTTAACAATTATATCCTTATAGAAAATCAGACTTCTGCATTCTAAAGGTTAAATAGGATTGAAACGCTCTACTTATCTCATTTAGAAACTACCTTATTAGTTTGGATGAGGTAGTAATGCTAGATGTCTATGGATACAACCTTAGCGTTCGAAAAAATAAAAAACAGCGCAAATCGCGCTGTTTTTTATTGCTTTTTTTATTTAGAACTAGCTTTTTTTATTTCTTCTTATCGTCTTCAAAGAGTTTGTCTTTAGCCACTACTTTCACCTTATCCCCTTCTTTTAAGGTTTTGCTAATGAGGTTGTAAGGGGCTACCACCACTTCATCATCCTTTTTAAGACCCTCCGTAACCTCAATATTGTTGATATCCTGGATGCCCGTTTTTACTTTTAACTGTTTCAGCATACCTGTTTTATCAACCAAAAACACCACTTCGGAAAAATCATCAGGTTGCGATGCTTTTTCGTCTTTGCTGCTTTCGCCATTATCCTCCTCTTCCTTTTTATCGCTTTTTTTATCCTTGTCTTTTTCTTTTTCTGCTTTATTACTTCTGGTGGTAACGGCGTTTAGGGGCACAGACAGCACATTTGTTTTTGTTCTGGTTTGAATGTCTGCACTTGCGCTCATGTTGGGCCGGAATGGAAAACTTTTTCCAGGAATGATTAAATCAGAATAGGAAGACCTTAATAAACGGATGTGTACTTTGTATTCAGTTACATCGGTAGAAGAAGAGGCATTTGAAGAAGTGGTGGGGTTAGCAATTTTATAAACAATCCCCTTAAATTTTCTGCCCGAATAAGCATCTACTTCCACAAGGGCAGAGTCGCCAATTTTTACCTTGGGTATATCATTTTCTCCCACATCTACCCGCACTTCAATGCTACTTAAATCTGCAATACGCATCATTTCGGTACCCACATTAAAGCTGTTTCCTGCTACACGCTCTCCTTTTTTAATTGCCAACAGGCTGATAACACCATCCATCGGTGCAGTGATAACCGTACGACTGATGTCTTTTTCTGCCTTTGACAACTGAGCCTTGTTGCCCAAAATATTCGCTTCGCCACTTTTCAATCCTTCTTTAGCCGCATTGTAATTGGCTTGTGCAGCTAGAAAAGCCTGTTGAGCAGTTTCAAATTCTGAGGAGGAAATTACTTTGTCTTTAAATAGTTTTTGCTGCCTTTCATAAGCCGCTTTCGCTTGGTCTAGGGTTGCTTTCAAGCCCACAAGGCTTGCTGCCGAATTGCTTAATTGCGCTTGGGCTTGCGCCAATCCCGCAGAAACCTGGTCGCGCTGTGTGGCGTAGATGTCCGCATAAATTTTGGCCAATACCTTACCAGCTTTTACCGTATCGCCCTCGTTCACGTAGAGTTCCACCACTTCACCGCTTATGTCTGGGCTTATTTTAACTTCTACCTCCGGATACACTTTTCCGCTGGCATTCACCGTTTCGGTTATAGTACGGTAGATGGCTTTTTCAGTGGCCACTGGTGTGCCTTCTTCCTTGCCGATGATGCCAGCTTTTTTTAATCCAAACAAAGCACCAGTTATTATTACAACACTTGCTGTTATCCAAATAAATTTTTTATTCATAGTAGTGAGTTGTGAATGGTTGTGGGGTTAATGGGAAAATCCTTTTATGCGCCCCTTACAATTTTAATCCTTGGCCTTTATAAAATTCTAGCAATTTCATTTTAAAAATATAATCGTACTCACTGCTTACCTGTTGCAGCCTTGCACGGAGCAAGTTGTTTTGGTTGGTGATTAAATCTAAGGTGCTAAGCAATCCCACTTCGTAACGTTTGGTAGCAAAGTCAAATGCTTTTTGGTTGCTTTCCACACTCTTTTTGCCCGCGTTAAACTTTTGCAAGGCAGCTACAGCGTTAGTATAAGCCGTGTAAATATTTTGTTTTAAGGTATTATCTGCCGATTCTTTGTTAAGCAATTGCGATTGATAATTGAGTTTCGATTGTTCATAGGCAATTCTAAACTGTCCATTATTAAAGATGGGCACACTTAGGTTGAACCCCACTGTTTGACCAAAATTGTTGTCAAGCTGCTTACCATAGCCATCCCACAACTGCCCAAAACTTCTTTTCGATTGCTGGATAGACACATTGGGCGAATTAACGTAGTAGCTGTTTCCGCCCACATCCACTTGATCGCCATTCGGACTGTAACCATTTAGGCTATAGCCATCTACTTTTTTAAAAGAATTGTAAAAATTGGAAGCGAGGTTTACGCCGAGGCTTAGTGTAGGATAAAGCTGGGCTTTGTTAGATAAAATATTTTTCTCTGCGGCTTTAATCCTAAACCCATTGGCTTTTTGCAAGGGTTGGTTGTTAATGGCAAGTTGGAAAACCGATTCTGGCTGCAAATCAGAGAGTGATTGTAAAGGTATTTTATCTACATCGGGTATCAACACCTCAAAAGGGGTGGCGGCATCCAAGTTTAAAACAGCCTTTAGCGACAATACATTTTGCTGAAAAGTGGTTTGGGCAGAAATATAATTACTGCTGTCGTTGGCCAATTGTGCTTCTAGTTCCACCAAGTTAAGCTCGGGCAACACACCCGCATCCACCCGCTTTTTGGTAATGCCCATCTGGCTTTGCGTTTGGGCTATTTGCACTTGCGTTATTTTAACCTGTTCTTTAGAGGCAACTACTTGTAGGTAATAAGTGCACACACTCAATGCAGCGTCATTAGCTGCTTTTTCCACATCCATCAAAGCCGCCTGTGCGCTAAACTGAGCGAAGGCAATATTGTTTTTTAGCCGATTATAGTTGTACACCTGCACACCCGATTGCAACTGTATGTTTTGGTACAAACTCTGTGTGTTGCTATAAATATTCGTTGTCCGGTCAATAGAACGACCAAACTGCGTACCCAAACCAGAAGAAAAAGTAGCGTTAGGATAGGGGGCCAGTTGCGCTTGCTTCAACTGCAAGGCCGCAATTCTAGCCTGCACATCCGCTTGCTTTACGGAAATATTGTTTTTGGTAGCATAATCAACACATTGCTTTAAATCCCAGGCAGACTGATTGCTTTGTGCCACCGAAAAAGTAACGGGTACTACAAGTAACAAAGAAAAGATGCTTCTCATAAGCATTCAAAATAAGTGAAACTGTTTGATGTTGGCAAATAATTGTAAATATTCATGGAGTAAGTAGCTGTGGTAACAAAAGCATAGGGGTTGCCAATAAAGCAAAAGCAAGCTAATAAGTACCGCGAACGAATAAGTAGTTTTTGGCTAATGTCAGTCGCAATTCGTGCATACGGGGCAACAGTTTAAAATGTTTTTTTCCAAGGGTAATGGCACAAAAAAAGGACAGGTGGAATGCCTGTCCTTTATAACTGAAAGCAATGGTTTTAATCTATTATTAACCAATGATTTCAATTTTATATTTAGAGGGGTTTACTGCGCTGGTATTTTTTATGATTAAGAAAGGGTGTTTAGGGTCGCCCAGGGTAGCAGGGTTTATGAGGATGGTTTGATCAAAAGGTACGGTAACGGCCTTGGCTGTAGGGTCGCCGTTAGGTGTAGCAGATAGGTAAATTACAAATTCGGAGTTATCGCTTTCGTTGGTGGCCACAATTTCTACATTGTCGGCAAACAAACGATTACTAATCATCTTTTTATCACCAAAGTCTAATTGCCCTTCCAGCAAAGTGTGCTTTTGATTAGCCCGAGGGTACAGCAATGAAAAATCGAAAATGGCGGCTCCATGTGCCACATCGCCAGGGGCTTGTGCAGCCACAACATGCACCGTCTTGGTAAGTACCAATTGTACATCGGTTATGTGTAAATCTCTCACCTTCTTGGCATCGGCCACCGAGCCTTTCTTCTTTTCTTGTACATCCCTAGACTGGGTCCATTGGCTTTCAAGAACAACCAATTTGTCAAAAAGGGATATGCCTAATTCTTTTTCATACTTTATAGCAGCAGTATTGATACGGTTGGTTAATACTGGCATATCTGTTTTTGTGGGGTTAGTATAGTCTTCTAAACCATTAGGATAAAACTCAATAAATCTGGGATCTTCTTCTCCGCCTAATGCACGGGCTATAAAGGGTTTCTCCTCGGACATTATAGTAGAAAATTTTTTCAAAACTTGGTCATTTGTTAATGTAGCCCCTCTTTTAACGGCTTCATTGGTGTCCACCAATCCAAGGTCTGTGCCTAATAATGTATTTGCATCGGTTAGTTCCTTAATGATGTCATTATATACACCGCTTCCATTAGCAATAATGAGGTTGTTAAGGGTGTTTTGTGCAAACGCATAAAGGCGGGCAGCAATAATTAATGAGCTTTTAAAAAAGTTTTTAAATAAGTTCTCAGCAGTAGGCATAAGAATAAATTTTAGTTGTAAATAAAAAAATTAAGTGGATGATTTGACGGGGTAAAATCCAAATTGTATGCCAATGCAAACGATTGCTGCCAATTTTTCAGGTTGTAGATATCAAAATACTAATTTTCAGGGTACTTTTTTGAGTTAAGGATGTATGCCTGAAATATTGACATGAAAAAATGACTTATTCTTGATTTTGCATAGCTATCAATTAAATAATTGGATGTATGCCTCTTATTTTTCTAAGATAGGCACCTCAAAACTAAAGTATGCCTCTTATCTTCCTAAGATAGGCACTTCAAAACTGAAGTATGCCTCTTAGCTTTCTAAGATAGGCACTTCAAAACTAAAGTATGCCTCTTAGCTTTCTAAGATAGGCACTTCAAAACTGAAGTATGCCTCTTAGCTTTCTAAGATAGGCACTTCAAAACTGAAGTATGCCTCTTAGCTTTCTAAGATAG
>JAIXOJ010000021.1 GCA_027486835.1 Chitinophagaceae bacterium | reverse complement strand
GATGATCCTATTGTGCGGGGCATCATTAAGGAGTATGATGTAA
This sequence comes from Chitinophagaceae bacterium, assembly GCA_027486835.1. Taxonomy (GTDB): domain Bacteria; phylum Bacteroidota; class Bacteroidia; order Chitinophagales; family Chitinophagaceae; genus Parasediminibacterium. The sequence goes on along the minus strand of JAIXOJ010000021.1, from coordinate 4,449 downwards.
AAGCGCTTGAACTGGAGCATTGGGCTTTGCAGTGTGGCAATCCTAAGCCTTTGATTGAAATGCAAGAGCGATGTGGTATTTATCTGGGTTATATTACTAACAGCAGTGGTATTGCTAAGGGGTTGTTTGATAAGATTTATTTGGATTATAAAAGGACGGTTTAAGCCCCCGTATAAGCCCCCGTCCCCTAAAGGGGTGTTGTGGAGAGTGGTGCAAAAGATTAGGATAAACGAATAGCTATATGGGTAAGACATTAAACGTAAAACAGATAGTGCAGCAGGTGTTCCAAGAGGTGGAGGGAATGCCGAAAGAAATGGTGGACTGTCTGGGGAATATTGAAGATACGTTTACCTGCATCATCTATGGCGAGAGTGGACACGGTAAAACGAATATGACCGTGCAGGTATTAAAGGCATTAAAGAGTTTGGGGTCAATGCTCTATATAAGCTGGGAGGAAGGGCATGGGCGGAGCATTCAAGACTTAGTACTCCGCCATAACCTAGACCAGGAGTTGCCCCAACTGTCTTTTAGCGATGGCGAAACGATTGACGAATTGATGGTGACACTGGGCAAGAAGCAGAGTGCGAAAGTGGTAGTGCTGGACACTTGGCAATACAGCCAATACACTTTTAAGGATTACATGCGGCTAAAGGAGGCTTTTGTAATGGGCAAAACGGCAGGGCGGCGCAAAGTGATCATCATCATTAGCCACGTAAAAGGCAAAGAGCCGCATGGCACAGCGGCCATACAAGTGAAGCGGGATTGCAACATCAAAATTCATGTGGATCATTATGTGGGCTTTATCGTTAGCAGATTTTCGGGCAGCATCAAGAATTACCTGATTTATGAAGCTGGGGCAAAGAAGTACTACGGCAAAGACTTAAACAAAACGCTCTGGAAGGTGGCACCACCTAAGGAAGTTAAGAACAAAGAGCCGCCGCCCCCGTCCCCTGAAGGGGTGAAGGGGAAACAAAGAGCGAAAAAAACGGTGGTGAAGGTGCTGCCAGAGGAGACTAAGGAGGAGCAAGAAATGGAATTACTAACCAAGCTGCGTGAGGATAAGAAAAAGGCTGCAAAAAAGAAAGTATGACGCTAGAAGAGACAACTAAAGCTAAATGTTTGATAGCTGAATTTATGGGGCTTATTAAAACAGAAAAGGACTGGGGTGAGCCGACTTACAAACTAGATATCAAAGGGCGCATTGAAACTGATTTGGAAAGGGGGGTAATATGGGTAAGCCAATTAAAATATGATTCATCATTTGATGCACTTATGCCCGTGGTAAAAAAGATTTCTAAATTAAAAATTGATGATTTCAGTAAAAAAAAGCCAGTTATGGCATCATTAATTGATGTTGATATTAGTTCAATATTCACAGCCGCAGTAGATTTTATTATATGGTTTAATACGGAAAATTTAAAGAAGGTATGACGCTAGAAGAATTAGCCCAGCAGGTGCTGGAGATGCGCATGGCGCAGTGTAAATACAAGAAACACCCGACCAAAACGCACGAACGAGTAATGCTGCATAAGCAGGGTGTGGTGGATAAGGAACTAGAGAAACTGCTGACTAAGCAATCAATCAATGCAGATGGTAAACCTGCACTGAAACAATTAGAATTATTTAACCCATAAAGTGTAAATGATGATTAAAAAATACTTACTGGTGTGCAAAGGCGGCACTATGGCTAAGACTGAAATTGAAAAGGAGATTGCTGCACTGATGAGGTCGATGGATAGACAAGTGATTACTGAGTGGTTTATGTACAACTATTGGCAATTTAAAATAAAAGAGGACTTGGACGTGTTGGCGAAAAAGCGACCAGAGGGAAAGCGGATTTCATTTGATTTCCTGCAAACGGATAACCAAAATGGTGGAAAGGATATCGTACTACAGGTGACTAGGGGAAACTTCTATCGTAAGCTGATGGCTTATGAATTTAAAGACTAAATTTTTTCTTAACAGGGCGCAAGCCCATAATACTTAATTAAATGAAATTAAAAGTTTTTAATGTGGCTAATAGCCGAACCATGAAATTGCGTAAGCCCTCTTTAACCATGAATTTTAAAAATGGCTTGATAACCATTAACAATGGAGCAGTGGCACTCATTCAACTGAAGCTTGGCGATAAAATGTGCGTAGCGTGGGATGAGGAGGATAAGGAGTGGTATTTATACAAGGATGATACGGGGTTTCCGTTGAGGAAATCTAATGGTAGTAAAGAAACTTATTCTTTGTCATTTAATGCCATGCGCATTACAGATGCCATGAAAGAACACTTGCCAGTTGAATTGGTAAAGCCTACAGGGAGCATGCAGTTGAGCAAGCATGTGGTTAACGACAATGGAAAGGAATATTGGCCAATACTGCTGCCTTCTTTTAAACTATCAAATAGAAAGTTATGCAACGCTTCCTAATCACCTCCCCAACATTTAAAGGCCATATAGAGGCATTGTATGACAGCAACGGACGCATTTTTAGGATGGATTTTGGTAAGGCTTCGGATTTGAGTGATGAGCAGCTACGTGGGTACAAGATTCGCATACCAGTTATCTATGACCACATGGAGGAGGCTTTTAAGGATACCAAGGTGAAATGGGAGGCTGCTGACATGGAGGTGACTTTTCAGGACTTTATGCGAGAGTACCCTTATAAACGCAATACGCATCTTGCTGAGGCGTATTGGCCAACCATGACTAGCTCGCAGCAATACCAAGCCTTTGTGGCGGCGATTACTTACCGAAAGTATTGTGAACGAAAAAAAGGCTGGTACACGCCCATGATACCTGTAAAATGGCTAAAGACAGGGGAATACAAAAACAATTGGAGTGAACTTTAATAAACCTCAACATGAGTACGATAACTAACGCACAAATAACCAAGATTCAAACCATCCTTGGCAAGACCCCTCGCTTGAAGGAAATGAAGGATGATATTATTAGCGGCGCATCTAACGGGCGAACGACTAGCGTGAAAGACCTAACGATGGCAGAGGCGAGGATGCTGATTACTGGGCTTAACAACCAACAGCCTGCCCAAAGCCGCACAGTAGATACAAATGACCCTCGGTTTAAAATGCGGGGCAAAATCATGGCGATGGCGCATGAGCTGGGCTGGCACCAGAAGGATGCTAACGGCAAACCCGTGATTGTAAATGGTAAAATGAAGCTGGATTATGAACGATTGAATAATTGGTGCATACAGTACGGATATTTGCACAAGAAACTGGATGACTACAGTTATAAGGAATTACCTTCCATGATTACGCAGTTTCAAAAAGTGTATAAGGATTATTTAAAAGGGATTTAAAAAGATGATTATATGGTTAAGTTTAACGAGTTAAGGATTGGAAATTGTTTTAAATATTCAAACAATGGAATAATTAAAATAGATAAGGATATATTGGTTTCTATCCTTACAACAAATGGGCTTTTAAATAGTGAAAAAATACAACCAATCCATTTAAGTGGACACCTTTTAGAAAAAATAGGGTCTGTGCGTCAAACTAGAGGCAAAGAAACATATCGAATTTCAATTGGGGAGAATTTCCATATTGAAATAATTTTTGGAGGTTTTTTTGTAGAAGATATTTTAATTTATAGATACTACCCAGAAATAGAAGGGTCGGAAACAGGCGTGATTAGTGTAGCTCCGTTTAAGTACTTGCATGAACTCCAGAATCTTCATTTTGCCATTAGTGGCGTAGAGTTGGAAGTAATAAACATTTTAAACGGGATTTAAAGTAGCGAACGAAACTAAACAAGGAAAGATTTAGGTCGTAATAGGTATTTTATTATAAATTCAAAACAATCAGATATGGAGTATGTTTTATTATGGTTATTATTAAGCTTCATTGTTGGAATCATTGGAAGTGGAAAAACAATTGGTTTCTTTTTCGCATTATTACTTTCGCTTTTGTTTTCTCCAATCATTGGGTTAATAATTGTAGCTTTTTCAGAAAGTAAAGAAACAAAGCGATTGAGGAAACTTGTCGAAGTACAAAACAAACAACAGAACTACAAAACAGACGCTGAAATACTGAAGGAGAATAGTCAATTTAAATTTTTTTCCAGAAAAAAGTAAAGCCTGTACAAAACAAAAAAGCCTTCACAATTGATGTGAAGGCTTTTTTTATGGCCATAAGTAATAAGATGGATATTTTGCAGCTATGAGTACTCGCCGAGGTTTACATGTTTTCAATCAAATGTTGTTTGATGATGCTAGCGAACGACCTGCACGTGTTTCCAAAGGGCGAGATAAACAACTAATAGAAAAAAGAGATGAGCTACTGCTCTATCGTTTTTTTTACAAAAGCAAGATACAGCGCAAGATATACGATGATGTACTGGCGGAGCTAGAGCTAGAAGTATTCCTAAGCCCAACAATGATGCAAAAGATCATCCAAGCCAAGTCAACCCAAGCCTTGCGCATAAAAAAAGAGTGCCAAGG
>JAIXOJ010000032.1 GCA_027486835.1 Chitinophagaceae bacterium | reverse complement strand
GAAAATTGAACGGCTTGAGAAACAGTTGGCGAAGTTGAAAAGTGCCGCTTAAAAGTCGCCGATTTATGCTGGCTTTAGGAGACTTGGAAACAACTTGAAGCGAAGAAGTTATATAGTAGTTACACGGAGCATCTAAACTCTGTCTAATCTCAGTGTTACGCTGTGTAACTCGGTTCATTGGTCAATAAAAAGAACACATCCAGTCAACATTTGGATTGTCCAATAGTACCTGCCAACCATTGGATTGACGAAACAAACGCAAAGGAAAGAGAAAGCGAGACATAGGAAAAACAAAAAAGCTGTCAGATTGTCCAGCGTAAGCGTCGAAACGTTCTCCCGTGTGGTCGGAATGTTCTCCCGTGCGGTCGGAATGTTCTCCCGTGCGGTCGGAATGTTCTCCCGGGTGGTCGGAACGTTCTCCTCGTCGGCCAGATTGTCAGTTTCGGTGGTCGGAATGTTCTCCCCGGTGGTCGGAATGTTCTCCCCGGTGGTTGGAATGTTCTCCCCGGTGGTTGGAATGTTCTCCCCGGTGGTCGGAACGTTCTCCCCTGTGGTCGGAATGTTCTCCCCAGTGGTCGGAACGTTCTCCCGTGGTCGGAAGGTTCTCCCAAATAGTGGGAAAGGGGAAACAAAAAAAAGAAAAAATGTACATGAGCAATTACTTATTTTGCTGCATGTAGCTGCTAAATTAACTCCAACACTTAGAGTGGTACAACAAAATTTATTTTTTGGAAAGAAAAAAATAGATGTAATCCTTAGGTAGATTATCTGCCCGAAAAATTCAAATAGTAGAGCGAAAAATTATTTTTCCAATTTTTTAAAATATTTTGTTGTGGTATATACCAAATCCCTATTTTAGCCTCGCTAAATATTATTGTAGAACTATCAATTTTATTAATTTATGGACGCTAATAACGATGAATTAAAATTCAACACATCGTACGGAGAGTTTTATAACCGTACGCTTGAAAGAGAAGCCACGGCAAGACGGGATGAAACAATCTTACTGCAAAGAGGGATTACTAAAGCAGAAATAGACAGCTATCCCATCCTAAGAAAGGCATTTGGTGAAGTACAGAGCGATGACACGATGAAGGGCTTGATAACGGTGGAAGTAATCAAGAAAGATGATCATTTGGCTGAGGCCATAATTTTTATAAGAGATATACAAGGTATTGCCGAAATAACTTTTGGCGAAGACAGTGGTGAATTAAAAACTTTTGGTCCTTTTAATTTAACGGAGTTAACAGTTGGGGATATCTTAAACCTAATACCAGTGGTCGTTAATAGGGGTACTACTTATTTAAATGAAATGAAAAGCTATGGCCTTACGGCTGATGCGCTCAAAGAATTAGAAGACAAAAAAACACAAATTGAAGATCAAGTAAAAAAAATAAGCCTAGCAGAAGGAAACAGGAAGTTGACCACTGCAGATCGTCGCAAAAAGGCCAACGCCTTGTATGATTTAGACAAAAGAATCTGTGATGTTGGGTTTACCTATTTCCGCAACCGCGATGCAGTGAAGGCCGATGATTACCTAATCAATGATATTCCTGGAAATATGCAAGTTCGTAATGGCACGGTGGAAAAAGGAACTGCCATCAGCCGTGAATTGCTTGGCTTGGGCGATGACACCCAATTTGAGCTAAAAGTATCCGCAGGCAAAAGCCTAGAATTTTATTTCAGCCGCACCGAAGGCGGCCCCGTAGGCCCCAAAAGCGTAACCATTCTATATAACCCCAATAATTTTTCCGAAGTAAAAGCTTCCGACCTTGGGCTATAACAAAGACGAGGGCTATATTTTCTTCTGTATCAAAAACCCTAGTGTGGATGAAGATGGGGTTTATCGGGTAAGGGTGATTGGGTAGGGGGGGTATCTGTCTTTGGGGAGATGACTTTTGGAATATTGGGCTTAGCGGGAAGAGCTTAACAGTTATGTGTATTTGGATTAACCATAGGCTTTTGTGTAGTCGATGGCTATTTTTTAAACAGTTATTGTGGACTGTTATAAATGGGATTTGGAAATCCCGTTTATCTTTTTAAGCGAGAATCGCTTCCCTAACATCTCGTCCAGCGGGAAGTCTTGAGCAAGTGGGCATGTGTGCGCCAGCCCTAGTAAATTTTAGTGAATTACATGCGCAGCTAGGAAATAGCTAAGCAAACAAAATTTAAAAAAAATGAAAAAAACAACGGAATTATCGGCTTATTGGGCTAAGGCTATTTTTTACTAAGGTTTCAAACATATCATCGTCTTTGCGATTGTTGTATTTGAACACTGTTTCAGAAACGTATTTCGGGAGGTGCTTAACGCTGACGTGGTGATGTTGTCCCATAATCTGCCGTTTGATAATTGCCCAAAAAGATTCTATCGAATTGGTATTCACGCCCTTGTAAGAATAAAGCCTTTTATGTTCTATAGATACATGCTCAATGATTTTATCCATCTTGCTGTAACCCTTAAATTCATCCGTAACCAATACGCTATCGTCCTCTTTTACGTACTTCTCCAGCATCTCTTTTAAGTTAGCGTATGTGGTGTTTTTCATTACCTCGGCTATTACATTTCCATCACGCTCAACGATGCCAACCACTGGGGTTTTATTTGTTCCCCTACCTCGTTTGACTTCATCAATTATTTTGGCTTTATTATGCCCTTTACTTTTAAAGTCGTAGCCCTTTTGGTTTAGTTCTTTAATACGCTTATCTAGTTCAGGAATTGATTGAGGTTCATAGTTACCTCTTTCGCCACTATTGGGTAATCGTGGCCTATTTGCCCCTACATAAGTTTCGTCCATTTCTACAATGCCGTCAAGCTCTTTCATGGTCTTGTTATCCATAGCCATTAGCCCTCTAATCTTATGGTACATGTTCCAAGCGGTTTCATAATGGATACCTAAGTTCCTTTGTAGCTGCATGGCTGATAATCCTTTCTTGGCATCCGATATGATAGCGAAAGCGTAGAACCATGTTTTCAATGGCAGCTTACTATCGTGAAAGAATGTGTTTACTCTTACCGATGTGCTTTTACCGCACGATAAGCATTTATGCCTATAGTCTGCATTGCGCTTAGATAATGCTACGCTATTACAATAAGCGCACTTAGGCTTAACACCAAACCTTATCTTTTCTGCGTATTCTATACATGATAAGTCCGTGGGGAATTTGTTGGTTATTTCGATTATGTTCATAGTGGATGTAATTAAGGATTTGCAATGTTATTGTTTTCTGATGATGCTATAATTTCATCTCTTAGCCTTAACAAATCTTCATAAAGGTCTTGAATTTTATACAAAAGGAATAAATTGTAAGCCGTTAATCCAAAATAAAACAAAAAAAATATAATTAAGCAAATTTTCAAGTTTAGGGGCATATCGTATAATGGCAATACACATACTACGGACATTGCCATAGTATTAATCATACTTGCTTTCGTAACAATATTTACTTCATTTTCTCGATTAAAATCTTCTAACAATTTTTTAAAACTAGTAAAGTTTCTTCCTTTTCTATATATCCCATTTTCAGAATGAAACCAATTTAGTTTTTCTCCTGTTGTTTGTATAAAAGGCATTGCATCTACAAATAAATTATCTCTCCCTTTTATAAGATAGATACATAAAAAAGCTCCTTCCTTTACAAAGTGAAGTAAAAAAGTCATCACTATAAACATTATAAGAGGCACTATTATTTGACCGCTAATAATGAATAAAATTATAGTAGAAGTGTTTATTTCAGAAGGGTATGTATAAAAATAGCCTAAGCAATTCATAATTTTATTGGTTAACAAAAAGCACATTAATAAATATATCGAGTTAGACACTAAATAAACCTTTTTATCAGATAGGTATATTTCAATAACTTTATCCATTGTATATCATTTTTAGGCTGGCAATATACCACCTAAAAATTCATGTAGCCCAATAGGCCGATAATTCCGAAAAACAATTTATGCAACGCTCCTTTGCCTTGTAGTTTGTAAAAGTGCCACCCAACTTCATGCACAATGCTGGAAAGCAATTGCTAATACTTCAGGAATTTATCACACAGTTGCAATTGCTGCCAATGGCACTTTATGGGCTTGGGGATATAATTATTATGGGCAATTAGGTAACGGGAATACGACCACCCAAACCAGTCCTGTGCAAATAGGCAATGCAACAGACTGGCAATCAGTATCCTGTGGAGAAGCTCATACCCTTGGCCTTAAAACCAATGGCAGTTTATGGGCTTGGGGACGTAATGGTAGTGGACAATTAGGTAATGGAGGTTACTCCAATGAATATAGCCCTATACAAATAGGCAATGACACAGACTGGCAATCGGTGTCTTGTGGGGAAGATTATAGTATTGCTATTAAAACCGATGGCAGTTTATGGGTTTGGGGAGATAATGTTATGGGGCAATTAGGCATTGGAAATACGACCATTTACAGACCTCAGAAAATAAACAATGCTACCAATTGGAAATCGGTAGCTTGTGGGTATGGTCATACCATTGCACTTAAAACCGATGGCAGTTTATGGGCTTGGGGATGGAATGCTTTGGGACAACTAGGTAATGGAAATAATTCGAATCAATTCAGCCCTGTGCAAATAGGCAGCGATACCAACTGGCAAAGGGTAACTTGTGGTGAAGATCATACCCTTGCCCTTAAAACCGATGGCAGCTTATGGGCATGGGGGTATAATAGTAATGGGCAATTAGGGATTGGAAGTACGACTAGGCAATACAGCCCCGTGAAAATAAACAATGCTACCAATTGGAAATCGGTAGCTTGTGGGTATAATCATACCATTGCCCTTAAAACCGATGGCAGTGTATGGGCTTGGGGAGGTAATGCTGCAGGACAATTAGGCAATGGAAATACTACAGACCAACATAGCCCTGTGCAAATAGATAGTGCTACCAACTTGCAGTCGGTGGCCTCTGGGTTATATCATACCTTTGCCCATACAACAGATGGTAGTTTATGGGCTTGGGGTAGCAATAGTTATGGGCAATTGGGTATTGGAAATACCACCAAACAAAGCAGCCCTGTAACAGTTTCTTGCCCAAGTACATTACCCTTACACCTACTTTACTTTACTGCGAATAAAGAAAGCAACCATGTATTTTTAAACTGGCAAACTGCAAATGAGGTAAATGTTTCGCATGTTAACATTCAACGTAGTGCTAATGGTACAGCATTTATAAATATAGGTACCGTAAAAACCACGGGTGCGAGTAGTTACGGTTTTGAAGATGACAATTTGCCTGATGCAAGTATGGTATATTATCGTTTAGAAATAGTAGATAAGGATGGTTTACATACTTATAGCAAAACCATCGCTATCTCCATTGCAAATACGCACTTATCTATTTACCCCAACCCTGCAAAAAACATTGTAACCATACAAGGCACACAAGTAAATCATGTTTTGTTGCAGGATGTCTTGGGCAGAACCGTGCTTACAAAAAAACTAGGCAATGCCACCAACCCACCCATCAATATCAGTGAGTTGCCAACAGGTATTTACTACCTAAGGGTGGGTACTGGATTAGGGGTAAGCACCACATTTAAGTTTGTAAAACAATAAATGAATAAGATAATGTCAACTTGCGCTAGTGTTCAGCGAAGCTGGTTACTTGTGTCTAATAAATTAGCAGGTTTACAACTGGCATTCCCTGCTGTTCGTATCAGTTGCTAAAGTCTTCCCTTCGATTGTTCTATTGATAAAATTGCTAAAACAAAAAAGCAGCTACCTCACATAAGAAGTAGCTGCTTTTTATCGTAACAAAGACCTAAACGAACAGGCATTTAAGCCTTAGCCTATTTTCCCAAAAACAACTTTAGAAACCCAAATAATCCACCAAGAATAGTGATGATGGTTCCAGTCCAGAAAACAAACATCCATTTGATGATGTCTGTTTTTGTTGTTTCTATTTTTTCAATTAAGTCGATTTTATCTAGTTTGGTTAGAAGAATATCTTTCTTTTGTTCATATTTCTGTTCTGACTTTGCCTCAAAGTATTCGATTACTGTTGTAGCTTCTTCTTCGCTAAATTTTGATTTGAAAATCTCATAAACCTTTAGTTCTAGTGCACTCATGACTGTATTCTTTAGGGCGAAAATAAGGAGAAAAAGTATCTGCTTAAGTCATTAATGTAAGTCTATAGATACCCGTCTATTAAGTTTTTGACGAAAACATTCAGAACTCCTGACCTTTCGCAGTTTAGGAAGCGGTAGTTTTAAAGATTAATTTCAAATCAGTACCAGGGAATATGGTTTCTGTTTTTGTGAGAAGTTCTGCAAGCTGTTCTGCAACG
>JAIXOJ010000115.1 GCA_027486835.1 Chitinophagaceae bacterium | reverse complement strand
GATAGTGAGCGAGGCGGTCAAATTGACCCTTGACAGACTTGTATATGATTTTCAAAAACAAGCGGCAAAGGTGGAATGAGTTCTGATACAACCCAAATGGCTTGGGGGGACTACAAATCACTTTCGCGCGCATTTACCCGTATTTTAGGCCAAAAATGCCCCAAAAACCATCCAAAAACAGGAAAGTTTAACAGAAAATAACAGAAAGGTTAACTTTTACCCAGAAAATTGCTGCAATGTGGGTTAACATTTTTTGAATTTATCTCGAAGGAAAAAATCAACAACAGTCGTACAATTGTTCGTGCCATTGGAGCAATGCGACTAAAATCACAATTGGTTAAGTGTTAGTCCCGATTCTTGCATTCGTGGCATAACCCAAGAAAGGCCTATTTTCTAAACTGAAATATTTAGTACATAATGATTGTAACCCATTTACTCCAAGGCTTGATTGATAAAATAAATCAGTGGTTGCATGGCAGAACAGGCAGACACAATTGTTGAAACAACACTTTTATTAAGTAATTCTTTGTCTGAAATAGACCTTGAAACAATAAAACTTTTCAGCTTTAGCCATTCAATTGCGGGGTTTCCTTCTTCATAACCTTTTGGTGGACGGCTCAACAAGTTCTCAGCAGAGCGTTCTAAGCCCCCGAAAGTGTTGACAAAGTTGTCATTTTGAATAATTCCCTGAAATGAGTCTAGGTTATAGTCGATTTCTTGCCTAATCTTTTTTAATTCTGGTGCTGGTGGCATCCACATACCGCCTGCAATAAAGCTAGCACCTGGTTCGCAATGAAAATAATAACCAGCCAATAGCATTTTCTTGCCTCCTTTGGTAAAACCAGCGCCCATATTGGTTTTGTAAGGACTTTTATCTTTACTAAACCGAACATCCCGATTAATCCGGAATACACAAGCTTTAGGTTCTAGCTGTCCAATAGGGGCATCATTTTCTGCGATACCATTGATGATGGCGGCTACTAAAGAAAGATAATCAGCTTTGGCAGCTTCATAACGCTTTCTGTTTGCTTCAAACCATTCTTTGTGGTTATTTTCTTTCAATTCACTTAAAAAATGGAGGGTATTTGTGTGCAACATGGCAAATCAGTTTCAATGGCAATAATCGGTGATTTCCTGTAGAAAATGAAAATTATCAATGCTTCTCCCCCATCAGGAAGTTTCTAAAAACAAAATGCCATAGCTCTTTAGATTAGTGCTATGGCATCTTTGTTTGTTAATTCAATTCTTCGGAAACTTATCCATCCAATCCAATCAACCCAAGTCTGCTGTAAGTGATTTCTTTATCAGCGCAAAAAGTGTCTTTGTTAGTAGAAGTTGGTTTTGCCACGTAATTGAAATACCTCTTCTGCTTAGTGGTATTTTGATTTACGTTTTTATTCAGTTCTTTCTTCTTTTCTTCAATTTCCTTTTGTTTTTCTTCTAACTCCTGTTGCAATTCTTTCTTTCGTTCCTCGATTTCTCTTTGTTGTTCTTCTATATCCTGCTTCAATTGTTCGCGATTGTTTTTTTGTTCTTCTATACGGTCGAGTCTGTCTTGATCGTTGTCATTATCCTTATACTTTTTAGTGAGGGCTTTTAATCCCTTAGTGGTCATAACATATTCTACATCTGTTTCCCACTCCATATCCTCGTTATCGGAATAAAAATTATGACGCCAATTCCAATCATTATTTTCACTTCCAAAATCAATATGGGTTCTCCAATCAATTTTATCCCCTATTAGGATTCGTTTACCCACAGGTACTGCAATGGTGATAATAATCCGTTGGTTTCTGAATTTATCATTTTTATTAATGGGGATGCCCTTGTAAAGAGAAAGCGTAGAATCTTTTTGCTTGATAGCATAAGTAATTTTATTAGCTAACGTATTTGCTTCTGATTTGCTGCTCCCATTACTTGCTTTCAACACTGTAACTTCAAAACTATCCGTTGTAGATCTGATGATTCTGATATCTGTATTTGGTACAAAAACTGTATCGCTATCTATTCCTTCAAATGGTTCCAACTTCAACCAATGACCTCCCCTAATATCACTTCCATAACCACTTAACTGAACATCTAAACGACCTATGGATGGATTGCTCAACTGAACTTTTTCTTCGGCAGCAGCATTTTTGTATTTGAAATCTTTAATTAACAGCACAAACAAAGCAACGAAACTAGCCACACCAATTAACCAAAGGGAAATAAATGTGTACCGCATTAAACCACTGTTGCGCTTTGCTTTGGCAAATCTGCGAACTACCCAAGTAATGATACCAATTATTGGTAACCAAATACATAAGATGATACCTACCCAAGCAAGAATGGTTTGCCATCCGTCAGTCAAAACAAATTCAAAGGCTGGCCCTAGTCCAAAACATACGATACCCAAAGCAAAAAGGCCAGAAACAGTAGCAAACAATACTACACCAAGAATAAAATAGACGAATATTTTTACTAGAATACTTATCACTCCACCAACTCTTTCTACTGGTCGAGCGGCGGCATAAGCTTCTGTACCAAATTGTTTGGCTTTTGGCCCAAACTCTTTGCCTATTTCTTCGGCCCTGGTTTTAATTTCTTCACCAAACTTTTCTGCACGACCTCTGAATCCTACCATATCTGCCTGAATGGTATTCTTGATACTGTTGAGATTAACACTCTCCCCTTTCATCTCAAGTTTATCGGCACTGGTAATGGCTTCGGGCAGGATGAGCCATAAAATAATATAGGTAATGGTGGCTCCTGGGCTAAATGACAAACTGATAAAATGGGGGAAGTCGAAAAAACCTATATGGCTCCATCGTGCCACAAAGGATAAAAAAGGAATGAGGAAAATAACCCGAGGTACCCAAACATTCACGCCAAAATAATGCGCAAGTCCACTAGCCACACCACCAATTAGTTTATCATCAACATCTCTAAAGAGTCTTTTTCTGGCACTTCCAATAACTTGAGTAGCACTACTGGGAACTGCCACCCACAATACTAAATAAGGAACAAAACAAAGACCTAGGGTTACCACAGCCAAGATTCTAATAACCAATGGATCGAGGCCAAAATAATTTCCGAGACCGCTACAAACCCCACCAAGTACCTTGTTTTTTTCATCTCTAAACAATCTCCTGTGGCCATTTGCCGTGTATTGCTGCCCACCAGCATTTTGATTAAAAGTTGATTCATTACCACCCAATTGTGCCTGTACTTTGGCTTCGTCATCATCAAAATCTTCTGGGCGCCCCATACTATTGATGATATTTTGAACATCGTCCTCAGCAATGCAGGTAGCGCCCTTTTTTAGGGTTTCGCCAAACAATTCTGCAATACGGCTTTCTATGTCGTTAATAATTTCTTCTTTGCCTTCTTCATTAGCAAAGTATCTTCTTAAACTGTCAATATACTGGTTTAATATCTCAAAAGCCAGCTCTTCAATTGGGATTACCCTACCTTGAAAGTTAATATTAATTACCTTTTTCATGATTATCTCTGTTGTGTTAGTTAGTAAATAGTAGTTTCTGTTGAATTGTGTGATTGTACATCTTGGGTAAGCGCGTGAACTGCATCGGCCAATTCTTTCCAAGTCCTTTCCAATGTTTCGTAAAAAGCGAGTCCTTCGTCGGTCATTGCGAAATATTTACGGGGAGGGCCGCTGTTGCTTTCTACCCACCGGTAAGTAAGGTATCCAGCATTTTTTAAGCGGGTAAGTAAAGGATAAAGGGTTCCTTCTAATATGCTGAGGTTGGCGGCTTTCATTTTGTCAACAATATCGCTGGGATATACTTCCCCTTGGCGAATGACAGACAAAATGCAGAACTCGAGAACGCCTTTACGCATCTGGCTCTGGGTGTTTTGAATATCCATATTTAGTGGTTTTATTTTTATTACTTTTTGAAAATCTTTTTTTGACTTCTTTTCTCTAAATGCCTTTCTCTTAAAAACGAACAGGCTATTTAATTGGTATGTAGGCTAAGGGCCTCTTTCTATATTTTTCATTTTTTCTACTTTTTTCTCCAGCTTCATCGCTTTGAGAGCACAAAGATGGGGGTTTTAATCAGTACTATGCAAACTAAAGTACCGACTATAAACTAGTAATTGGCTTTAGTCAGTTATAAACAATGTACTTTACCGTTGATTATCAACACCTTTTTAAAACGAATGGTGCTTAAAAATATTTCCATGGTTTGATGAATGGTCAGATTTAGGGATGAAAATTTCCAGAAAAAAGAAAAAAAGGGAGAAAAAGCTGGAAATTATTTCCAGTAAAGTGAAAAATGAAGGTGCATTATGGGGCTGGACTGTGATGATTCATGCTGTTCAATCGGTTATCTTCGCCACCATGGAACAATTGCTACAACAAATAGAACTATATAGGAAGGAAATTGACGCAGCGGAAGCCAAAACCTCAGAAGCGGTTGAGGCATTTAGGATTCAATATTTAGGCACCAAAGGCATTGTAAAGGCTGTAATGGGCGAGATGAAAAATGTGCCCAATGATCAAAAGAAAGCTTTTGGTCAAATACTAAATGACTTTAAACAATTTGCAGAAGCCAAACTAACTACCTTACAAGAAGCGATTGCTGGCGGCGAACAAACATCAAAAGATGCATTTGACTGGAGCTTGCCGGGTAGTTCAACCCCTTATGGCTCACGCCATCCGCTTACAATCGTTCGTAATCAAATGGTCTCCATATTCAAAAGCTTAGGATTTTCTGTTGCAGAGGGTCCAGAAATAGAAGACGATTGGCACAACTTTGGGGCAATGAACTTGCCAGAAGACCACCCTGCAAGGGATATGCAGGACACTTTTTATATACATCAGCAACCTGCTTGGTTGCTAAGAACACACACCAGCAGCGTTCAGGCGAGGGTGATGGAATCGCAAAAACCACCCATCCGAGTTATTTGTCCCGGGAGAGTATATAGGAATGAAACTATCAGTGCTAGAGCACATTGTTTTTTCCACCAAGTGGAAGGTTTATATATAGATGAACAGGTGAGTTTTGCTGATTTAAAGCAAACACTGTACTTTTTCGTACAAGAAATGTTTGGCAAGGATGTGAAAGTTCGCTTCCGTCCTTCTTACTTTCCATTTACTGAGCCTAGTGCAGAAATGGACATTAGTTGCCAAATATGCGGTGGGGATGGTTGCAATATTTGTAAGCACACAGGTTGGGTAGAAATATTGGGTAGTGGGATGGTGCATCCAAAAGTGTTGGAGAATTTTGGCATTGACAGCAATAAATACACTGGTTTTGCTTTTGGAATGGGGGTTGAACGCATTTGCCAACTTAAGTTTAGGGTGAACGACTTGCGTTTATATAGCCAAAACGATGTTCGATTCTTACAACAATTTACTGGGGCAGTGTAAGATGTTGCATCTGTAGCGTAACTTATTATTAAAAATAGGAGGCTAATTTCTTTCGAAATCAGCCTCCTATTTTTTTGGGCTTATTTTACTTCAGAACTAACTTCTAGCATTGAAAAGAGCCTTTTTTGCCCCATTTATCGTATAAAACATCCAAAAAGGGGCTTTTTAGTATATTTTTTATCTATCGACCAAAATTCATCATCTGTTTTGCTTCGTCGAGATTATTTTGGCATTAAACGGTGTTCTTCAATTATTGGTCGGCAATTATACCACTCCTTTTTTTGCTATGCTTGTTTTCTTTTGGACTTTAAGGCTCTCCTCTTAGACTTTAAGGCTCTCCTCATGCACTTTAAGGCTCTCCTCTTGCACTTTAAGGCTCTCCTCTTGCACTTTAAGGCTCTCCTCTTGCACTTTAAGGCTTTCCTCTTGCACTTTAAGGCTTTCCTCTTGCACTTTAAGCCTTTCCTCTTGCACTTTAAGCCTCTCCTCTTAGACTTTAAGGCTTTCCTCTTGCACTTTAAGGCTTTCCTCTTGCACTTTAAGGTTTCCCGCAATTGCTTGAAGGATGTAACAAATGCAGCTTATTAAATTAAAAGCTCCGTATTCCTATACTGAAATGAGTACGCCATCAGTACAATACCGAGTTGATTCAATCTAGTTGCTACGGCTCATTCTTTTTCTTAAATTCTTTAATTAATCTAAGGGTATGGTTGATGGATTGTTTACTAGTCCAATCATCATGACCTGTTATGATAAATTGTGGATGGAGACATTTAGTTTGAATCCTTCTAAGCGTAAATGCCCATTCTTTTACGTTGGCGTCTGCAAGATTGCCAAGGTCTTTTGCCTCAATACTTTTAATGAGGCAGCCCCCATATAGGATACGTTCTTTCTCAAACCATACAACAACATTATCTGGTGTATGCCCTTGCCCTGCGTAATAGGTTTGAAAACGATACTTTCCTACTTCAAAAGAGGTGTCGTTCTTTATGAGATAACGAGCACTTTGTCGCCCATTCTCTTTACTTATCTTATCTGTGTGAGTGGTAGTGTATGTTTTTACACCTTTTTGGTTTAAAAATCCTAGCCCACCCGTTCTGTCTTCATGCGAATGCGTTGCAATACAAATAACCACTTTCTGCTGATGTCTTGCTTGAATACTATCGATCAAAGGTTGAAATTGCGTAGTGTCCCAAGGGGTGTCAAACAGTACCACCCCTTTATCCGTAACGAGGTACATGGCATTTGCAGAAATTCTACTCCCCTTATACGTGTTGTAAGTCTGGTAAATGTAGAAGTCACCAGACAAATGAGTGATGATTAGTTTAGGTGCGGTTGTTTGCCCCAACAAGTCAGTGAGAAAAAGAATACATCCAATTAGAGAAACAATAATTCGCATGTTGATTTTATTGAGGGATTGAAGAAACTGTCAATGAAATAGGTTAGTGTTGTTATTGACAATGATGTAAGCGGTACAGATTTTCTACCTGGTTTTACTATTTTTTTAGTTTGTTTCCATACTTATTATATAGAAAGTAAACAACCACTACCAATAAGAACAACCCCCAAAACTTTGTCAAAAAGAGGATAAAATTTGCTAAAATTTCCCAACCAGATTTGAGTGATTCTATAAACTTACTTATAAACTCAGGTTCATAAGCGCTGATATTTTTGTCATTAGATATTACTTCTCGTTTGATAGTTTCTCTTTGGTAAATGGATAATTGGATAGTGCTGAAATTAATTTGGTCTTTCAGCGAAAAGTTTGAAATTTTAACGTTGTCTGCTTGTTCTTGTTTGCTTGATAAAACTTCCTCTGCAACAGTAGTTTTATTTAGTCTTTTTCCTTTGGAATCAATTGCTTTACTTAATCGCTGTTCGTTTTTTGCCGCTCTTTTTTGTGCTAAATTGTTGGAAAGAATGGATAAAGCAACATCATCCGCTTTAATTATTCTGTAGTCTAGAAAGTCAATGTTTCTAGCAATTTCTTTGAGTGTGGTATCGAGTTTTGTATTGGGAACCCGTACAGTTATAGTGTTAGTTACTAAATAATTGGTCGTTTCAAGCGATGAGTCAGCACTAATAGCTATTACTGAAACATTGTGAATGTTACTCGTCAAGTTGGTATAGGTAACAAAACCACCTTGTTGATTGGTAATATTTTCAATGTCATAAGTTGATTTGATCACACTATTAACTTTAAATTTCAAATCTGCTGTTCTTACAAATTTATGTGTAGTGTCATTGGCATTTTCAACCGCTGCAGACGACGAAATGAATTTTGATGCTACACTATCCCCAACAACAACTTCATTTGCCTCTTTTTTTCCACTACCGCATCCAGCAAAAAATAAAATCAATCCAAGTCCTAAGATAATATTCTTCGTCTTCATAATTTTTTTAGATAATGATTAATTAGTGAAGTGTTTCCATAAACCTTGCCCAAAGTAAAGGCTTTATAAAAGTTGGGAAATACTAAACAGACAGTCCGTAATTGAAACACAATATTGCGGATATTTTACTCTTAAGCCAAATTTTATACCGTACAGACTGAACGGTGGCGTTGCTTACATCCCTATAACAAGAAATTACCCCATCCTTCTTTCCAATACACTAGGTAAAATACCTTTTTCCATCATCTCCTCCCATTTTGCCATCATACCCCATCATTTTGCCATCATTTCCTTAGAATTTGCCATCATTCTTTCCAATTTTGCCATCATTTCTTCTGATTTTGCCATCATTTTCTATGATTTTGCCATCATTTCTTCTGAATTTGCCATCACTTTTCTTGAATTTGCCATCACTTTTCTTGAATTTGCCATCATACTGAACCCTTTTTTCTTCAAAATGCCTTCTTTTTTCTAAGTTTCTAGCTATTAAATTTCAGATTAGGTAAGAAATTTAGTTAGTACATCTTGTTTGAATTCAATAATGGGAATGTCCCACTGTCTAAACATAGTCTGTTTCTTGTGAACTTTCCTAAACCTCCAATTTGTTTCATTTAATAAAAATCAAATTAATGACGTTAGACGGAATGAAAAGCAGGTCATTTTAAGTTGCATGTTTTTCTTAGTTTCTTTAAATCACTTTAAGAAGGATAACATGCTTTTTGATTTTGAAATTGACTTGAAAGAAGAATAGCTTTCGATATGCGCATTAATAAGCAAACAAATGTTTTCTGCTAGCCAAATTTCAATTGGTGTATTTGTTCTCCAACCGAGTTTAGAAAATCCCTCACATAAAATATACGATTCTGTAGGATTCCAGAAAGTTTTAAATAATTCTTCGTAATTATTAAAGTCGTCCCATCCATCCTTAGTAAAAAAGTATATTGCCATTGGTATCGAAATTCGAAATGCAGGAGCCTCTCCGCTTCCTCCGCCCAAGATTATGTCACCAATTTTTCCATCAAAATCTTTTTCTTCAATGGGAATATTTTCTAACAATTCATAAATGCCAATCGCTCTGTTTCTACAATTACTGACGAAATCAAAAGTCGATGGACATTCAATAAAACCCAAAAGTCTATGTTTGTATTGATCAATAGCTGACATATCATTGTAGTTTTTTAACTAGGTATGGAAAGAAAATCTAACAATTGGCGACTTTCCTCGTTTCTTAAATTTAGTCAAGCCCTCATTTTTTAAAATCTCGTTTGTAGTAGCTACTATTTTAGGAAATATTTATTTGTCCCAAAACTGCTCCATGTTCTTATCAATTGCAATTAAAGGCAATTTTGAATTGTTGAATTTTTCTATTTTATTCATAGCGTAAATCTATCTTTTTCATTTTACAATATCCTTCAGTCGCAAGGAAAACATTGTTTTTATAATGTCGCTTTTTTACTTTGCAGTAGCTTCCAAGAAAAAATCATAGCAGTCAAAATTTAGATTAAAGTCTTGGTTGTCGAGTATAGCTAATTTATCAAGCATAGCTTTATCAAGGAAGTAGCAATTATAAAGTAAATGATCTTCTTTATATTTTTCAATAGAAACAATGGTTCTACTGGGAATTTAGTGTTGGGAGCAATTCAAGTTTTCCATAGTGGAATAAAATAGCTGTCCTGAAGTTTTGAATAGTTCTGAATCCCTTAGCAATTGTTTTCAATTCCTGTAT
>JAIXOJ010000121.1 GCA_027486835.1 Chitinophagaceae bacterium | reverse complement strand
TTAACGTCCACAGAAGTTACTTCCCATTTATTGTCCAAATAAAGAAGACTTTTATATAAACTCTTATCTGTCATAAGTGCAAGTTTAAATAAATCCAACACTAAATTCCCAGTAGAACCTAAAAAATAAAGAAACTGGCGAAATCATTTTTAATGGGATCATCATTTTAGACTATAACCCAAAAGTGGTTCATAAAGCTTTGAAGAAAACTGGTCTGATAAAAGCCAAGAAAGTGAAACCAGGTGAACAAACAGGCGTTGCGAAGGCAAAAGGATTTAAAGATGCCCCTTTCACTGTGGATATTACTAAGGGTAAGATTACGGAGTTGACGGTGGAGATGGAGGGGGTGTAGGAGGATTTTTGAGAATCAATTTATTTTTTACATGCTTTAGAGTTAAAAGCGTGAGTTTGAGTAATGCGGCTTTCAGACATTAATTGGATTAAGTAATTTTACAACATATAATAATAAAATAAAAAAATGTTTCTACCTCTACATGAATTTGTTTGCGACAATTGTAGCCAAAAAATTAAATCCCCAAATGAAGGGATACTAGAATGGTTATCTATATATGATTCTCGAAATAGAATTTATGTTAATATCTAATTTAAAATTATTCATCACTTTAGTTCATCACCAATAAAGCATGATAATATTAAAGGCTGTTCAATCCATCATTCTAAAACAGGCCTTAATGATCAAGCTTTAGATTCATTTTTAAACAAGGACTTTGGTTTAGCATATCTACTTTCAATATTAGACCCAGGAAAAATACACCAACCAAACTACACAATTCCACTTGTACATGATATAAGAGAATATGTAGAAATTGTTAGAAGATTGACAATCCCTCATTACGAAGAAGCAAAACTTTATTGGACTCATGCAATTAACGATGGTTTCTTTGATGGCGACAATGAGATAAATATTTATTCAGTGAGTAAAATAGAACAACTCATTAATAAATACTCAACATAAATTGTAAAACTAAAATTTATGTTGATGTTAACTAAGAACCTGAAGGCGGATTTGATTCAGCAATGATGCTTTTCTTTTAGCAGTAGTTTCGGCAGACCTAACACTATGCGACAATTGAGCAAGAATTAAGCAATGGAACAAGGATTAAGCAATTGTCATCTACAGACGGAAAATTCTTGTCAAGCCCTTTCCCAAACACTCATTCGTTATGTGTATTTAGACAAGAACCTTTTAACTCTAAATAATAATTAACAAGTAAGATGAAATCAGAATTCGGAAAAGAATATTTATTAATATTTATCGGCTATACAGTAGATGCCAATGAAGCAGCGGAAGTAATAGTTGGTCTTGAGCAGCCGTTGCAAAGAGAACTTGATAAATTGAGAAAAGTAAACCCATATGTACCCTTTAATAGGGTGAAACTGTGGAAATGGGACTCTGATGCGAGTCCAATAAAGGGAGGTCAAGAAAGTGTAATAACTCCAAATTTAGAACGAGCTAACATTGCCGTTTTTGTCTTCCATGAAAGGATAGGAACTGTTGCATGGCAAGAACTAAACTATGCAATTGAAAAAAAACCTGCTATTGCTGTATTACCGTTCTTCAAAGCCACTTCACCGTCGCAGGAAAATATGAATAGAGAAGAAGTTGCAGAACAATGGCTTGACTTACTTAAAAAGCAAAAATTATTAGCTTCAGGATGGACAGATCCAGAGTCAAACGCAATTACACCACTTCCTAAATATAATGACACTATTCATCTTGGTAAGCTTGCAATAGATCGTCTTATTACAGAAGTGGTTCGTTTATCAAGTATATATTCAACTGAAATTGAACTTGAGAAAGAAAAGAAAAGACACTTTGAAACAAAAATTAATATAGACCGACATGTAGCACAAATAATTCTAGGCAGATATGTTGCTAACAATGAACCATTTATTTATAGCGGATTTGGTAATATTCTTAGCATTGTTCCTGCGGGCAAGAGTAGATACACATCCACGGTAATTCCCCAAGTATTAAATTTTAATGGAGCAACACTTATTCTAGATCCAACAGGAGAAATTTACAAGAATACAATAGAGAGTAAGTCACACTCAACAGACATTTTAAAGCTGGATCCATGGAACATAGCTGGAGACTCGATTACTGGAAGCCTGAACCCAGTAGATATAATTCTTCAACTTGGTTTTTCTGTAAATGACACGGCAAAATTCATTACTGAATTAATGATACCTTTTACAGAATATCATTATAGAAGAAAAGAAGCACTAACTAGTGACCCATTTTGGGTAAATCAAGAAAGAAAATTTTTAACTGCACTTATACATCTTGCTATTAGTGAATCAGAAAATAATGAAGGGATATTTTCTAAAGTGCATAATATCTTACATGAAGACGATGTAGTTTACAATCTTGCAGTAAGATTAGATACAAAAGGAAAAGATATGGATCCTGAACTGAGGAAATCATTGGCTTTCTTCCTACAACAACCAGATAATACACGAAGTGGGATTTTAGCTGGAGTAAGTCAGTTTGTTATGGCTTTAAGCAGTTCGATTGCACAATTGTTAACAAATACAAGTTCAGTTGACATAAAAAAGTGGATTAACGGAGAACCAGTTACTATTTATTTGATTGGGCCTCCAGCTGGAATTGCTGCCTTTGACTCTATATATAGATCATGGCTTGGGTCTCTTTTACTACCAATTTTAATTAAAAACCCTACTAAAGAAAATCCTGTTTTATTAGTGTTCGACATTGATGAAACCTTTGAACAATGGAACGGAATTGTCAATGCAATGACCATGGGAAGAAATATTCAGGTTTGGGTAATTGTTTCTGATATTTCTGATATTGAAAGGGCTTTTAGAGACAACCCTAACTCAGTATTACATTCTTTTTCTGTTATCCAGACGTTTAGAGCAAATAATTTTTCAGCAATCGATAAGCTATCAAAGTTTTTAGGAATTACCAATGAGACAATTTTGGAGTTGTTAGATGACAATGTACTTGTATCATTAAATGGAACAGCCCCGATTATTTTAACAAAATTTGATTTATGATTTACAAAACTTCCCATCACATCGCCAAAACTTAAACCGTTGTGTGGTCTCTTAGACATGATTAGCGATTAATTATATATACTCAGACAAAATAAACAATAATACAAAATGCAATTGATAATATTTATTATAGTCGTTTGCCTATTCATTGGATTATCAAGTGGCAAGGGTGCTAAAAGAGGTAGCATTAAATTAAAACCCGAAACTATTACTCCTATTTTACCAACAATATCCACTGACTTTGACTTGGCACCATTTCAAGAAGTTCCTGATGCCTTACCTCAAACGGAAGATAGTTGGTGGACTATTTCGAAAGATAAAAGTACACTTACAAGCTACGGCGAGAAATTAGATACCATTAGAATTCGCTCTGAAAATTCTGCTAAGGCGAGCGCAAATAAGTATGAATCTGATTATGCGAAACTTGACAACCAACGCCTCCAGATTTATCGAAGACTTTATCACTCTAAAAAATTTACTTCAAGATTTAAAGAATTAAAGACTCTAAAAATAAATCCTAATGATTTACCACTTATCTTAGAGACTAATTTACCAATTAGACCTCAAGGTTATTCTGCAGCAGAATTGACTAAAAAATATTCTTATCAAGTTAATGTAGGTGGAGCAATAGGGAAAACTTTATCAACAAATGGAGGACTGCGAAATCCTAACAACTTATATGCTGCGGCAGTGATGGGACTAATTGCTGGGGGAATTATGTTAATAAAAGGCAAGAGTGTTAACAGTAAACTTAAACGATTGCTAGAGGAAGGTCGTGGAGATATAATCAAATACAATATTTCTAACAAGACCTTAGTTGAAGGTTTAAGGAAACAACATGAAGAGATTGTTTCTTTTTCTAATAGACTTAAGCAGTCCGAAATTCGACTTATCGAATTAATTAATAGAGTAAATCAAATTCCTCAAAATTTGAAGAAATTAAACCAAATTAGTATCGAGAATAGAAAAGATTTGGAATATCTACATCATTATACAATCCAAGCAATCGCTTACAGTAAAGCTAAAATTTAATATGTTTAATTTTAACAAAAAGAAAAAAGCTGTTTCAAACCAACCAATAGTGATGCAACTTAAAGATGCTCAAAATCGTTCATTACCAGTTCCGATAAATTTAAACGCAACTGATATTGTTACACTTTTAGCAGAGTCAATTCACTTAGCACAACTAATCACTACTGAGAAACGAGACTTGGAAGTAATAAGAAGTGATTATATGCTTATGGCTCAGAAATTACAAAATGATCACGAAGAAATAATGAGTGCTCTTGATAAAGCTTATTCTGATCGCTCCAAAATGATTGATTCAATTAATGAAAATGCTAAGCTAATGATTGAAGCTGGACAATATGCTGTAGGACATGCGATAATGAATCGAATGATTGATTTATTAGCTTTAGAAAGTCCGCTAGAAATAATTCTGAAGTCGAAAAAGTAAGATTTCCCAGCTGGGCTAGATGTTCAGTAGGGCATCTCGCCTAAGCCGATAGATGGGATTTGCAATCCCAGTTCGCTTATTTCTTTGCTACGATTTAATAGCAGCTACTTCAAAATGGAATAGCTGCTTTTTTTGTATTCCAAAGACATCAATTAATAATAACGAAATAATTCAATTATTATTGTAATCAAAAAAAGTAAATAAAGAGCGCTTCGGTACACTTGTTTTCAATTGATTCACTTACCTATCAAAATAGAGGCAAAATGGGTTTAACTTATGCAGAAATTGAACTGATCAATGCCGATGATATAGCATTGGCTCGCAGAAACATCATTCGTCAAGAAGATATAAAAAGCGTGCGGATTAATATGCTCGCAGATAGTGGTGCATTTATGATGGCAATTAATGACAATATTCAGGAAATATTGCAATTACCTTTTATTGAGAAAAGAAAAGCGGTAATGGCAGATGGTTCTATTGTAGAATATGATACTGTTGGTCCTATAATGGTGAAATTTAAAAACAGAACAGCCGCTTGTAATGCCTTTGTTTTAACTGGAGATGCAGAACCATTGCTAGGTGCTATACCAATGGAAGAGATGGATGTATTAATCCATCAACAAAGACAAGAATTGCTCGTGAATCCAGAACATCCCGAATATGCAGTGCTGAAAATGAAATAATCAAATCTTTGGCTTGCAACTTGTGTTTTTAGCTATGTCTTAGCTACGAAAAACAAGAAGCTGATTTAAAAGGCAAGAAATAACTTTATGAATTTTGATATAAAAAAGTAGGTTTGTAAAAAATTGGATATGGGTATGGTATATGCCGAAATAGAACTGATAAATGTAATTGATCTTGAAATGGCAAAACGGCAGGTGATTGGCGAAGAAGAGGTAAAAAAGATGCGCATCAATATGCTGGCAGATAGTGGCGCATTTATGATGGCCATCAATGAAAATGTACAGGAAGTGTTACAGTTGCCATTTATAGAGAAAAGAAAGGCGGTAATGGCAAATCGAACTGTAGAGGAATACGATGTTGTTGGGCCGGTCGAGGTAAAATTTAAAAATAGGACGGCAACCTGCAATGCCTTTTTATTGAAAGGAGATGCAGAACCATTGCTTGGCGCTATACCCATGGAAGAGATGGATGTATTAATTCACCCACAAAGACAAGAATTGCTCGTGAATCCAGAACATCCCGAATATGCTGTGCTGAAAATGAAATAACTAGTTGGGCGAATAGTTCCGCAGGGCATCTCGCCTAAACTGATAAATGGGATTTGCAAATCCCAATTCGCTTAATTCTTCGAAATGATAGAAAGCAGCTACTTATAAATGGGGTAGCTGCTTTTTCATTTTGGCTATTGGCTTGTATCTTCGTGAAAAATATTGATGATGGGTTTAGTATATGCAGAAATTACTTTGATAAATGGGGATGATTTAACGCTAATGCGTCGTCATTTCATTGGAGAGGATGAAGTAAAATCCATGAAGATTAATATGTTGGTTGACAGTGGTGCCTATTTCATGGCAATAAATGAAAACATACAATCTTATTTACAACTTCCCTTGGTTGAAAAAAGAAAAGCAGTAATGGCTAATGGCGAAGTACAGGAGTTTGACGTGGTAGGACCTATTCAAGTAAAATTTAAAAACAGGCGTTGTGTTACAGACGCTTTTGTTTTGAAAGGAGATAACGAACCATTGCTAGGTGCAATACCTATGGAAGACATGGATGTGATGATTCATCCACTGAAAGGAGAATTGATAGTCAATCCAGAGTCACCCGATTTTGCAATGATGAAAATGAAATAAGCATTCTAGCAGACGTTATTTTCCGCAGGGCATCTCGCCTAAAGAGATAATTGGGATTTGCAATCTCATTCGCTCAAGTCATCTCTTTTCATCCACTTATAGCTGTATTCAAAAAGTTTTTATTGGCTTCACTCATTGTTACTAATCCTAAGAATAGATATATTTGGATATGAGCACAAATATCAAGCTGGTGTTTGAAGGATAGGAATATGGGATACTGCTACTTTTGAAAAACTTAATCAAAAGGGGCAACAGTATAACTGATATGCTCTTAGGAAAGTCACTTTAAAATAGATTAGTTTACGTAAAAATTTAGAAAATGGATTACCGCAATTTGATCATTAGAGACCCGGAAATTATGCTTGGCAAACCAATTATTAAAGGAACTCGGATTACGGTCGAATTAATAATGAGAAAGTTAGCGGGAGGTTATTCTACAGAAGAATTTGTTTTAAACTATCCACATATTTCTCGAGAACAAGTCCTTGCTGCGCTAGCATATACAGCAGATTTTATTGCTAATGAAGAGGTATTAGAGATTGTATGATAGTATTTGACGAGAACGTTGAAGAATATTGGATTCAACTTATAAAAACCAAAGGCTATGAATATCTATCCATACGTGAAAAATACCAAGGGGTATCAGATTATAAGGTAATTGAAATAGCTAGAAATGTCAAAGGTCTTTTAGTAACAGAGGACAAAGATTTTGGAGAATTATTGTTTGCACATAAGGTGGAAAAACTAGCTGTTTTGTTCATGAGGTATGATCAACCACAGTACAATCAGATACAAAATTAGTTTATTAATTGTATTGAACAATACTTAGCTAAACCAGAAATAAGCTTTATTACAATTACCAAAAACAAAATAAGGACTCGACGATTTTAACTCCATTGGGCGAAATATTACACAGGACATCTCGCCTAAACTGATAAATAGGATTTGCAATCCCAATTCGCTTATTTCTTCGAAATGATAGAAAGCAGCTACTTCTAAATGGGGTAGCTGCTATTTTTTATAAATACAATAAATGATTAGCCTTTAATAAAACAAAAAAACAATCCCTACTTCGCTTTAACCACCCGTTGATAGTATTCACACATGTCGTGAGTACCCCCCCCCAACACTCAAAAAAATCCCGAGAAACAATATTTATTAGTCGGGATGCTTTCGAAGCAACGAAATCCAAGTATCAATGATTTACGTTTTTTCTATTTAGGAGGAATTGTGAAATTTTAAATCCCTTTGCACCAAATGCGTACCAATAGGTTTGGGGTCTTCAAGGGTTTTTACTACCTAACTAGATGCTATCACGATACAAATGAGTACTAAAAGAGCATCAAAATCTCACAAATTATGCAGCAAAACAAACCCCTTATAATTCAAGAAAAAGCGGCCACAAATTCATGGTTCTGTAACTCAAAATCAAGGGAAAATATGCAATTGATAGTAAACAATCACAATGAATGAATTCGACATCATTACCGGAAACGCACTCGTAATTTTTTTAAATAAATAGGTACAAGCCATCTACTTTTACCCCCTTGAAATATGCTCGATTGCCTTGCTTAACGATGAAAGTTTCATTGCTTGCCTACCTTTAAAACTAACATTTTTTCATGTCCCCCTTTTTAGCGGAAAATGGAATTGATGGAGTTTTTATTTCTTTTTTTTTGGGGTATGATTGCTTTGCACCCCAAAGTTTAATGCCGTCCACTTACCACTGATGTTGCTTCATTGCAATCGAACCTTTGTATTACTAAAGTTTTTGCCAATAAATATTTTACCTAACGATTAATTGTTGTTTATGTTAAACATTCATGCTGCTTTCCAAACCTTAAAGCGTTACCAAAAATTGGGGTTTAAGTTGTTTTCCCTCGCTTTATTATTTATGATGGCTACTACAATGGTCATCGCTCAAACCGCCGCTACAGGCGATTATCGTTCTGCGGTTACCACGGGCAACTGGGGTACTGCTGCTAGCTGGCAAGTAAGAGATGCTAGCGGCAACTGGACCACTCCAAGTGCTGCGCCCACCGCTAGTAACAATGTGTATATCCAAGCAGGACATACCATCACCGTAAATGTGGCAACGGCTACTTGTAAAGATTTGCACCTAAATGTGCAAGGGGTATTAGCCGTAGGTGCCAACACAGTTGAGATTAGCGGTAAAATCCGTTCTTATGGCGGTTTGCAAATTAGTGGTGGGGTACTTACAAGCAACGTCGCAACCATTACCACTACTGCGGCACATCCATTTACAACTGGGCAGTCAATTACTATTGTAGGTTTAAGCAGTAGCCTTGCTGTTTTGAATGGCACTCAAACAATTGCTTCTACTCCCACCTCCACCACATTCACCATTGCAAAAACGAATGCGGATATTGCTTCCAATACGGCAAGTCAAGTGTATCCCGCGGCGGTTTTGTTAACGGTTCTCTCAGCGGCTGTTACCAGTGGGGTAGATGGAGCTTTTTATACCAATCAAACCACATCTGGTAATGGAACGGGTGTTGTAAATAGTACCATGTGTACGGGTACCCAAGGTGCAGGCAGCTTAAAGTTTGTGGGCAGTACCCGCAACATTACCGCTACTGGCGAATGGAGTAGTGTTTTTCCCTTCTTTCCAATTGATGTCAATTTTGCTTTAAACTCAGGACATACGGGTACATTATTAACTCCATTCCATGGTAGTGCAGTTACCATTTCAAGTGGTATAGTTGCCACGAGTCTTCGTTTTTTATCCAGCAAAACAAGTTCTACAGGTGGTGATTTAACCATCAAGACTGGTGCTACATTACAATCATCCGTCTCTGGGTCAACTCAAATTGTTTGTAAGTCTTCATCCAATAAAGCAGGTACGTTTACGATAGAATCAGGAGCTACTTTAGAATTAGCGGGTATTTCACCCACGATAGCAGTTACCTCAATAGTAAATAATGGTACTATTTCCTACAGCAGAAGTGGTACACAAAATTTGTTGGCTTCAAGTGGTGATGCCACTGCAATAGCCCCTACCACTTACAATAACCTAACTTTTGCCGGAACAAATACAAAAACGGCACTTGCTAATATTACAGTTAATGGTACGCTTACAGTAAATAGTGGGGTAACCTTTTCTATGTCAACCTTTGATTTTGGAGGCACTCCATCTTCTGTGGCCAATAGCGGTACAATAACCACTTCGTCACTAAGCACCACTCCCTTCACATCAGGAATTAATTGGGGCACATCAGGTGTTGTGAATTATGCAGCCACTACAGGGGGGCAAACAGTAATAGCTGGAAATTATTTCAACCTCACCCTTAGCAATACATCAGGAACGAATACGTTGGCAAGCACTGGAACAATTGGCATTGCTGGTGCTTTTACACCAGGAACACAAGCTGCAACCATTGCCGGTAGCACTATTAACTATAATAATGCTACTGGAGGACAAACAGTTATTGCATTCAATTATCATAATTTAACTATCGGCAACACAAGTGGCAACACTACCTTGGCAAGTAGCGGAACTATTGGAGTAGCAGGCTCTTTTTCACCTGGAAGTCAATCTGTAACCATAACGGGTAGTACCATCAATTATAATAATTCAACAGGTGGACAAACCGTTGCTGCTTTTAACTATCAAAATTTGACAGTAAGCAATGCCAGCGGAACCACCACTTTGGCCAGCAGTGGCACTATTGGCATCGCGGGTACTTTCACCCCTGGCAGCCAAGCATTTGTAAATACGGGCAGTACCATTAATTTCAGCAGCGCTAGTGGACAAACTATTCCAATATTTAGTTACAATAATATTACCCTTTCGCAAACCAGTACCTCCAGCACATTGGCGGGTACGATTAATGTAGCTGGTACTTTAACCATTGCTGGCAGCAAAGCATTGACAGTAGGTAGCGGAAGTGTCGTTTACGGGGCTGGTTCTACTTTTAAATTAAATGGAACTTCCAGTCAAGCAATTGTTACAGGTAGCCTTGAATGGCCTGCTACAAATGGCCCAACAAACGTAACGGTCAATGCAAATAACCTAACATTTACTGCTTCTGCTGGAATAAGTAGAACCATCACAGGCACGCTAACTCTTGATGGAGGAAGCTTGGGTATAAATGTCAGTAATACTTTGGTTATGGCAAATGGATCCACAATTGCTAGAATGCAAACGGGCAGTGGACTCAGTTTTAGTTCTGGAACTTTAAGCGTAGGTACTTCTGCATCTGGTGTCGTAAATGTAATCATCGGTGCAACCATGACCTCTGCTGGTGAACTAGGGTCAACTCCTTCCCCGGGCGGCTGGGGAATACTCACCATCAATGCCGGTACATATACCCTAAGTGGTGGAAGAACTGTTACAGGATTAGTTAATAATGGTGTTTTAGCCATAGGCACTACTAATACTTTCAACATAAATGGCAATATTTCTGGTTCTGGTACAATTACTGGTGATGTAACGAGCAACCTTGTTTTAGGGGGTTCTGGATCTGGTAGCATTGGTACATTGAACCTAACAAGTGGTGCACAATCACTAAATAACCTAACCATCAATAGGTCAGGTGCAACCCTAACCCTCGGAACACCAATTACCTTAGCAGGTAACCTCGCCTTAACAGCAGGCACTCTAGCTGATGGCGGAAATAACATACCAGTAGGTGGAACGATTTCGGGTACTGGTACACATTCTGGTACTGGAAAAATTATTATGTCGGGTGCCTCTAAAAGCATCAGTGGTGTAACCTTGGCCAATTTAGAAATTGCAGTAGGCAGTAGCACTACCACTTTAACGGGTGCGCCAACCATCAATGGCAATCTTACCTTAACCTCTGGTACATTAGCAGATGCTGGGTTTACCATCAATCTTGCAGGTAACATTGCAGGCACAGCTACTCATAGCGGTGCTGGTAAAATTGTAATGTCAGGTGATTCTAAAACAATAAGTGGTGTATCTGTAGGCAATTTAGAAATCGCATCTAGCGGAACGATTACTGCATCAGCTGCGTTCGCTATTACCGGTGGGCTTACACTAACCTCTGGCACACTAGCCGATGGTGGAAATACCATCACCCTTTCTGGTGGAATAAGCGGTACTGGTACTCATTCTGGAACTGGTAAAATACAAATCATCGTAGGTGGTAATTCCATTTCAGCAGTAACACTCAGTAATGTGGAAATTGCAACCACTAGTGGAACAACTTCTGGCCCTACGAGCAATCCCGTAGGACCAACAATAAATAACCTCACTCTTACTAGTGGAGGATTTGCGGGCTCCTGTACGATTGTCAATACTTTGGTAATGAATGGAGGAAGTTATGGAGTGGGTAATGGAAGTGTTTCAGGGACACCTACCTTGACTTTTTCAAATAATTCAACGTTCATCAGAAATAGCACTTCGGGTAGTTTCTCTTTAATCAATACTTCTGGTGCTGTTATCAAGTGGGGTACTGCAGCTACTGACTTAGTTAATTTAACTATTAATGCAACGGCTTCAAATGGAGCAGAAATAAACGGTTCGGAAACCCCAGGCAAAATTGGTACGCTAACCATTGGCAGTGGCGCGACTTATACTTGGACGTCAAGCCGTAATGTGACAAATCTTGTCAATAATGGTATTCTTTCTATTACAGGTAGCGGTTGTGAAATAAAAGGAAGTATTTCAGGTACAGGTACTATAACAAGTACTACTGCTACACTTACTTTCTCTGGTTCTAATAATGGCAATGCTGGAACACTTAGCCTCACAAGCGGTAGTACATTAACAGGACTTACAATAAATAGAACTGGTACAAATGCATCAGTAACAATAGGTTCGCCAATTTCATTATTAGGTAATCTCTCGCTTACTGCTGGAACACTTAACGATGGAGGCAATACCATTACAATTGCTGGAAATGTTTCAAATACTGGTACTCATGTTAGCACTGGTTCTGGAAAATTATTGTTAACTGGAACAGCTACATCTCCAGGTATTTCTAGCGCAACACTCGGTAATGTAGAAATTAATACCACAGGCACCTATACTTGTGCGTCGAGTCCAACAATTACAGGTAACCTTACATTAACAGCGGGTACACTAGCCGACAATTCAAAAACAATTACGGTTCAAGGCAATCTTTCAGGAACAGCTACACACAGTGGCACTGGTAAAATTTTATTGACTGGCACCAATAAAACTTTGTCCGCCACTAACCTTGGCAATCTTGAAATAGCAGGTACCATCACCGCTACAACTGATATCAGCATAGCTGGAAATCTTACCCTTACTTCTGGTATTTTAACAGATGGTGGCAATACGCTTACCATTGGTGGAAACCTTGCAGCACCATCAGGTACATTATCAAGCACTGGTAAAGTACTGATGACCGCAACTGCCGCTTCTGTTTCTGTTGCAGGTTTAACCTATAACAACTTAGAATTGAATAACAATACAAATGGCTTCTCGCTTTCTGGTTCTGGAACTGTAAATGGTACGCTTACCTTAACTGCTGGGGTATTTACCGTTGGTAGTTCAAATGTGTTAACCATGGCCAATAACTCCACCATTGTTCGGGCGGCAGGGTCTTTCTCTGGCACGCCAAATTATGGCACCACCAGTACAGATGTGGTAAACATTACTATCAACAATACTTGTAATCTGGGTACTGAACTGCCTTCAACTCCAGTGAATGGTAAAGCAGGTACTTTAACCATTGCCAATGGTGTCAGCTATACAATTACTGGAGGTAGAACCATCACCAATCTTGCGAATAGTGGACTACTTATTTTAACGCCGGGCACCACCTTTACCTTAGTAATCAATGGTACTATTTCAGGAGCCGGTACAATCACAGGCCATCCAAATGCTTCTATCAACTATGGTGGAACATCTGCTACCTTAAACTTTACATCAGGGGCACAATTTGCAAATACTTTCACTGTTAATTGTACTGGTACACTTACTCTTGGAACACCAGTTTCAATAAATGGAACATTGAATCTTACCAACGGAGTTTTAAATAATACCAGTAACAATATAACCTTACCTAATGGTGGCACTATTAATCGTGTAGCGGGAAGTATTACTGCTGCCCCAGTATTTACTACATCTGTTAACATTACATACAATGGCACTTCCGCTCAAGTAACTGGGCCTGAGTTGCCAACGAGCAACACGGTTATCAATAATTTTTCCGTAAGTAATTCTGCTGGTGTTACCCTCAATGGCAGTGCTACGGTAAATGGTGTTTATAGCTTTTCAAGTGGGAAAATAATACTCGGTAATAATAATTTAACCTTTGGATCTGGTGTAACCTTTACTGGTACTCCAAGCGGTAGCAAATACATTGTTATTAATGGAACAGGTACTTTCACCAGAAAAGCAGTTGGTAATACCGCTACTTATTTCCCAATTGGATCTGCCACTTCTTTCACACCATTAACCATTACCAACACTACTGGCACATCAGATTTAACCACTTCTGTGGCCAATACATTTGCAAATGCACCACTAGATGCAACTAAAATGGCGAATGTGCAGTGGTCTGTTGTGGGTAGCAGTGCCACCACAGCCACCATTCTTTTCCAATACAATTCCACAGATAAAGCATCTGGTTACAATGTAGGTACCAATGACTTGGGCATATTTACCAACAGTGCATTTTACGCCATTAGCGTTATTACCACTTCTGGTACTTCCACCATCACTGGCACAAAAACAGGCATTGCCATACCTGCTACGGGCAATAACTACTTAGTAATTGGAAATACAGGCGCAGTTGAAACCTTGTTTACAACTTGGACAGGTGCGGTAAGTACCAACTGGAATACAGCAGGAAATTGGGATAATGGAGTACCTGTCACAGGTATTGATGCAGTTATTGCTTCCACTGGAAGGCAACCAATATTAACTGGTACACAAAGCGTAAATAAATTAACCATCAACAGCGGTGCTACCCTTACTAACAACGGCACTCTGAACATTGCTTCCACCTTTGGTAACAATGGAACTATTACAGGAACTGGTACAACCCAATTAAATGGCTCAACAGTTCAGTCCATCATCGGTACTGGTACGGTGGGTAGTTTCACCATCAACAACACTGGTGGAGCATCCGTTTCTAGCGGAAGTAATAAATTGAATATCACTGGTGTGTTAACGCTTCAATTAGGCACATTCACTACCAATAGTAACGTAGTATTGAAATCGACCAGCATTTCCAAAAGCGGAACGCTTGCGTCAGTTGGTACTGGCGGCAACTCTGGTACAATCAGTGGAACTGTATCAGTAGAACGATTCATCCCCAAAGGCTATCGTGCTTGGAGAGATGTGGCACCTGGTGTATATAATGCTGGAAGTATATTCAACAACTGGCAAGAAGCTGGTAGCTATGCCAATGCAGGTTACGGTTTGTTCATCACAGGCACTACTGCAGCCAATGCCAGCCATGCAGTAGATGGTACTACTGGCCTTGACCAAACCACCAACAGTGTAAAATCTGCTTACACCTTCACTGCTGGTACTTGGAGTGCCATCACCAACACCAAAAACACCACCCTTAATCCATTCTTAGGCTACCGTTTATTGGTTCGTGGTGATAGAACTGCAAATCTTTACACTACCCCAGTTTCCACAGTGGGTACTACAGGCTGGTTATTAATGTATAATGCAACTGCAATCCGTGCAACTGGTACTTTAATTACTGGTAATGTGGTGTATAGTACTTCTGGTATTACCAATGGTGTTGCTGGTTCAACCTATAACAACGCTTCATTTGGCTTGAATAGTAGTTCAACCACAGGCTTTAGTTCTGTAGCCAACCCTTATGTAGCCCCAATTGATTGGAAAAACATTTGGGATAACAACCGTGCTGTAAACTTAACAGCTAACTATTATTATCTAGACCCTACCCTTGGTTCTGCAGGTGCGTATGTTTCTTACAATGCAATTACCGATGCCACCAGTAATGGTGCAATTGGCAGCCGTCGCTACATTCAAGCTGGTCAAGCATTCTTTGTAGAAAACAACAATAGCACTGCTCCTAGCCTTACCATCACCGAGGCAGACAAAGCGACAAGTACTACCAAAACCACTGTGTTTGGTGCAAGTGCAACCCGCAGCAGTTTGGCAATCAACTTGATGAAAGCTACAGGAAGCGAATTCAAGCTTATGGACGGAGCTACCCTAATTTTCGACCAACAATTCAGCAATGGCATTGGCAAAGAAGATGCGAGGAAAATGACCAACCCCGGTGAAAACTTGGCCATTAACCACAATGGACTTTCGTTGAGTATCGAAGGCCGACAACCAGCCGTGGCAAATGAAAGTTTACCATTAAGCCTTACCCAATTAGCTAGTGGCAATTACCAATTATCCATCGATGCATCTGCTTATAAAGCAGAGAACATGGATGTTTACTTAGTTGATGCTGTAGATAACCGTGAAACCTTGTTGTCTGCTGGTATTAACAACCACAACTTTACAGTGGATGCTTCTAACCAAGCCACTTTTGCCAACAGATTTAGTGTGGTGTTTAAATCAGCTTCAAAAGCTGCTACTTACGCTGCACCAACAGCCTCCAGCACCTTGAATGTTTACCCGAATCCAATGGTAGGTAAAACAGTAACAGTGCGTATGGGTAGTGAAGCCCCAATAGGTAGATATGTGGTGAGCTTAACCAATAGCTTAGGCCAACAAGTGCATACTGCTATCATCAACCACAGCGGTGCAAATGCAGCCGAAACCATCACCACTACCAGTAAAATGGCAGCAGGTGTATATCAATTGAATATCAAATCTTGCACCACCAACAAAGTGGTAGCCACTACTAGCTTGGCTGTAGAATAATCGTCAAACACTCACACAACAAAATATGGCCCTGCGATTGTGGGGCCTTTTTTAGTTGGGAGTATCGTATAATATTTGGGATTGCAGGGATGATTTGTATTGTTGCGATGGATAGTGTAGAGACGCGATTAATCGCGTCTCTACACTATCCATCTCTACAATAAACAAAAGGCATCGCTAAGGGTATTGGGAAATATCAACTTTATTAATCACAATATTGCAAAATGTTGCACAATGGATAGATTTAAAAACAAATATCGCATATCCTCAGCCCGATTACAAAATTGGGATTATGGTAGCAATGGTTTGTATTTTATAACTATTTGCACGAGCAAAAAAGAACATTTTTTTGGTGAGATTGAGAATGAAGAAATGCGATTGAATGCATTAGGGCTATTGGCAGAGAAATATTGGACAGAAATTCCCACACAATTCCCATTTGTAGAATTGGGTAGTTTCGTAATAATGCCCAACCATACCCACGGAATTTTGATTATTGATAAAAATGCGAACATTTCTGCTTCTTTTCAACATCAAAAGAGTGAAAAGGAAATAAATGGTGGTTTTGCCGGAGATAAAAATCCAATGTTTCATGATAACATTTCCCGAATTATTAGATGGTACAAAGGGCGTTGTTCATTTGAAATTCATAAAATTCAAGAAGGTTTTGCGTGGCAATCTCGTTTTCATGAACATATTATTCGCAACCAAAAATCATTTGAAACCATCCAATCTTATATTGTAAACAACCCTGCAAAATGGGCAGAGGATAAATTTTACGGTCTGTAGCGTTTCGATTGAATCCCTACAAATCCCATCGCAACGCGGAATAAATCGCGTCTCTACAAATTCAATCGCAACGCGGAATAAATCGAATCCCTACAAATTCAATCGCAATGCTAAATAAATCGAATCCCTACAAATTCCATCGCAATGCTAAATAAATCGGATCCTTACAACATCCATCCTGAAGCTATCTAATCCCATCCCCCCAAGACCATCGTGTTGTTAAATGGGTAACCTAACGGTAAATGTATCCGCTGTTTGCTCAACACTAATGTGCTTTTTCATCAGCATAAAATAGCGGTTGTTGATGCTTTCCAAACCAAATTTTGAAGAGGGTTCAGGTTTTTTTCTCAATTGTAAATTATTGGAAACGATAATTTCATCCGATGTGGCACTAATGCGGATGGTCAATGGTTTTTGGGGGCTAACCACATTGTGTTTCACCGCATTTTCAATGAGAAGTTGCAAGGAAACTGGGGGTATTGGTTTATTCTTCACTGAATCTGGAATGTCATAAACCATAAAAAAGTTATTCTCAAAGCGGGTTTGGAGCAGATAATAATAGGCATCTATAAAAGCCAATTCTTCTGATAAGGTAACGGTAGATTTTTGTGCATGTTGCAATAAATACCGATAAACCTGCGATAGACGAACAATAAATTCAATAGAGTTGGGCGAGTTAATTACAATCAATGCCTGCAAAGAATTGAGGGAGTTGAATAGAAAGTGTGGGTTCATTAGCTGCGTCAAGGCTTCAAATATGGCCAAACTATTCTCCGATTTCAAGCGCTCGTTTTCTACCAAAATGGCCTCTTTGTTTGACTGTAAGTCTGAATAATATTTCATTATTACGGTAAAACTATTCACCATTATCAACCTGAAGATATTCCAGATAAGCAATTTATCTGAAGAAATAGATAGTGTGCTAATAATAGGATTGTGTTCAAATAGGTAGTTATCCATTAACCAAGTTAGCGCTACTCCGATGCAAATGCTGAGCAGAAAAGATATTACCATTCTGTCCCGATTGCTGGTTTTGCTGATGGGGGTAAAATTGAACAGTTTAAAATTCACATACCAAAGCCCACAACTAACCCCAATACCGAGCATAAACTGCTCCACTACCAATAACCAAGTTATTTTACTGCTAGTATCAAAAATGGGTACTCCAGTAATCGTACCCAAAATGAGCGAGGTAACAAACCCAACGCTTATGTTGTATTTTTTTAAAAAATGTTGCATAATTATTTTACCTTCTCAAACAATAATGCGCCGATACTTGAATACTGGTAATAAGCAGTTACAATGTAAAGATTGCTACAATAATCGAAGTATTGTCAGCCAATTTTGAAAGAGAGTGGTGTAAAAATAATGGACGTTGGATTTTTTTAAATATTATTTTGGATGGCGGTACTCATCTGCCCCTTAAGTGGAGGTGTTTTTAGAATTTAGGAAGGAATGTTAATCAAATGACCATCTATAGCCGAAAGCTTACCATCTATTTACGCTAGAAATATATTGCCGTAGTGATTCCTTATTCAGCCTAATCATAACTGTAAATTGACAACTGTTATGGAACTAATGCAAACACTTGTTGCACGGCGGTCTACGCTTGTTGCACGGCGGTCTACGCTTGTTGCATGGCGGCGTACGCTTGTTGCATGGCGGCGTACGCTTGTTGCATGGCGGCGTACGCTTGTTGCATGGCGGCG
>JAIXOJ010000045.1 GCA_027486835.1 Chitinophagaceae bacterium | reverse complement strand
GAGTTATGTATTGCCGACATTGTAGGTGCTGGAACTCGGTTTATAAAATACTTGCAATCCGTTTGTACCACCAGCCAAGTGACTGAATTTCTATCGCTTTGGGATGCTTTTGTTTATCAGGTTATAAAAAACAAGTAATGACAACCATCAAAAAAACCGATAAGCAAGCCCTTGCAGAGTGGGAAATATTTAAAGCCAATATATCCAATAGCACTCCTATTGATCTGTCAGAAGATGCCACAGCCAGACGTAAGCGTATGGCTAAGCTAGAAGCCGACCCAGAGGCTTGGTTTAAATATTATTTTCCTAAGTATTCTTTTGCTCCACCTGCCGACTTTCACAAAGCCAGCACACGCAGGATTATGCGGGCAGAAAAGCATTTCTACCAACGCAGAGCATGGGCAAGAGGGTTGGCCAAGAGTACTCGCCGAATGATGGAAGTGTTCTACATCATGTTCGTTAAGAAGCTCCGGATAAACGCACTTCTCATAAGTAAGAGCGAAGGCAATGCTGTGAGATTACTGGACACCTACATGGTTAATCTGGAAGCCAATAACCGCATCATCAATGATTATGGGGTGCAAGAAAAGGCAGGGAAATGGACTCAGGGAGAATTCACAACTCGAAAGGGCTGCACATTTAGGGCTGTGGGGGCAGAGCAAAATCCACGTGGGGCTAAGAACGAGGAGCTACGTATTAACGTGCTGATATTTGATGATGTGGACGATGATGAGGTTTGCCGCAACCCAGAAAGGCTGCAAGTAAGATGGCTATGGATTGAGCAAGCTGTAATACCCACTGTGGACATTAGTGCAGTATATTATATTTTCTTCGATAACAATATCATAGCTGAAGATAGCCTTGCAGTAAGAGCTGCCGAATATGCAGATGATGTAGAGCTGGTGAATATCAGGGATGCCAACGGTGTATCTACTTGGATAGAAAAAAACAGCGAAGAGGATATTGATGCTATATTGAAAAGTATTAGTTGGGCAAGCAGTCAAAAGGAATACTTTAATAATCCTATTACGCAGGGTAAATCATTCAAAGAAATGACCTATGGCAATTGTCCGCCTTATCGTGCCTTAGACTGTGTTATCATCTATGCCGATCCTTCGCCATCCGATAAAGACAAACCCAGCGCAAAGGCGAAGGTTCAACAATCTTGCAAGGCAGTTGGAATCATTAGTTGCTACAACAATAAGGTTTATGTTCACAAAGCATGGGTTGATCAAGTGAGCAATAGCACCTTCTTAGATTGGTTGTACGAGGCCAAATCTATAGTTACCAATGCTGCGGAGAAATTTGGAACGCTATGCATAGTCTACATTGAAAACAATACGCTTCAAGACCCATTCTATCAGCAGGCATTGTTACCCAAAATTGCCGAAAAGGATAAAATATTAAATACTCACCTCAACGCAAAACCAGATGACCGAATAAAGCCGCCGAAATGGCCGAGGATAGAAGCCTTGTTGGAACCATTGAATCGTAATGGCAACTTAATTCTTAATAAGGAAGAAAAAGACAATCCGCACATGAAAAGGCTGGACGAACAATTCAGATCAGCAGGCCCAAATACCAAGATTATGGATGGACCTGATATGGTAGAGGGAGGTGCATTTATAGCCATAGCAAAAGCAAGAATCAGCACTAACCGAACGAAACTTGGCGTGAGAAAACCTAATTCAAAAAGAATTTAAAACCCTTTTAAGATGTACTTAACCCCAGCAGAACTATCTTCTCATTTATACCCAGAGGTACAACAAGAGATTGCCCGAAGTGCTACCGATACCACTTTGGCGCAACAGGCTATTGATACTGCCATTCAAGAAGCAAAAAGTTACCTTACTCATTATGATGTAGCGGCTGTATTTAATGCCACTGGTGCAGACCGTAATAGCGTGGTGCTTACGATGGTAAAGGATATTGCAGTATGGCACTTTATCAACTTGTCCAATGCTAATGTAGAGTGGGAATTACGGGAAAGCCGTTACGATAAAGCCATCAAATTCTTTGAAAAGGTTCAGAAAGGTAACGCAAATCCAGACTTACCACTTGTCACCAATAATGGCACATTGGGTAACGGATACGAAAAGGATGTTCGTTTTGGCGGCTACCCACGCCGTGGCAATAGACCAGCTAACTATTAATAATTTAAAACTCTTAGAACAAATGGAAGATGTTAGTGTGACCAAAACAAGCGGAGACTTGTACGGAACGGACACCACAAAGCAAGGTTTGCAAATACAGCATATCGTTTTCCGACCATTAGTAAGGCAGAGCCAAAGCATAGAGCGGTGGCGCAATGCCATGATTTATGCCGAGAGCATGGTAGGAATTCGTGTTCCGTTGTATGAACTATATTCAGACATTGAATTAGATGGTGTGTTGGATAGCCTGATTAAAAAAAGGATACTGGGTGTTACAAAAAACAAGTTGGTGTATCTGGACGTAGAAGGCAAAGAGGTGGACGATGTAACCAAGTTCTTACAATCGCTACAGTTCCGTGACTTGCGAAAGTCCATACAAGGCTATCGTTTCGATGGCAAGAAAGTCATTGAATTGATGGTGGATAACGGACAGTTCCGTTTCTACGTACCAGATAGGCGGCACCTACGTCCTCGCCAAGGCAAAGTTGTTTTTGAACAATATGGCAGCGATGGTATATTGTATAGAGAAGGGGATTATCCTAAATATGTTTTTGAACTTGGCGATGATGAAGATTTGGGTTTATTGCTAAAAGCTGCGCCTTATGTCATTTACAAAAGAGGCAGCTTTGGCGATTGGTCACAATTTGCCGAGTTGTTTGGTATGCCTTTCAGAAAAGCTACTTGGGATGGCTTTAACGAAGCCACTAGAATTCAACTGGAGGAGGCAATGGAAAAGGCAGGTTCTGCCTCTTATGTAGTTTTGCCCGAAGGTTCTACAATGGAATTTTTGGAAGCAAAAAACACGGCCAACAGCAGCGAAGTCTTTGACAATCTTAGGAAGGCATGTAACGAGGAACTAAGCATTCTCGTGTTGGGACAAAGCCAAACCACCCAAAAAACACAGGGCAGCCTTGGTGGTAATGATGATACGCACGAGAAAACCGAAGATGAGATTAACGAAGATGATCGCCTAGAAGAGTTGGCCATCATGAACGAAAAGGTGAAACCTATATTAATTAACCTCGGATTGATGAAAGAAGATGGTGGCTGTTTTGCCCACCACGAAGGTGAGGAGGATTTAGCACCTAAAGATGCAGTGGAGATGGGTATTAAAATGAAGCAAGCAGGCATTCCTGTGAGCGATGATACCTTTTACGAG